>URUW01000067.1 GCA_900551205.1 uncultured Collinsella sp.
GCCTCGTTCGCGGAGCTCACGTCGCGCCCGTCCACCGTCACAGTGCCGGAGGTCGCCGTGTCCATGCCGCCCAGAATGTTGAGGGCCGTGGTCTTGCCGGCGCCCGAAGCACCCAGAATGATGGCGAGCTCGCCGCGCTCGACCGTAAAACTCGCGCCGTCGAGCGCGTGGATGCGGGCGTCGCCTTCGCCGTATGCTTTGATGACGTCTTTGAATTCGATATAGGCCATCGATTAATTCCCATCTGGTCGGATAACTCTTTAGTATTACCCATTTCCCACCTACCAAAAAGGGACAGGTTTATTTTGGCAGGTTTTATAAGGGGAAACGTACCTCTTTGGGGGCAGCGCGGGACGCGCAGGGGCGGCCGTGCAGATCGGCACAGCCGTCTCACGTGGAATCGACCGGCGCCCGCCTTTCCGTGACACCGGCAACTCGTTTTTGCTTGTTGGCATGGCCGCCATTATGACTTGGGACTGAGCACTCAAATTCTCACTCCTCATTGCCACGCTTGCCGCAAGCTATCAGGGTGACGAGATGACGACGCTCGCTGTAGCAGCGCAGCCACACTCTATAAGCGAGGCGTTTGCCAGCAAAAAAGCGCGCAACAGGGTAAGCCCGCCGCGCGCTATCCTATGCGGACTAGTTATTGTTGTTGGTCATCGAGGCCACTGCTGCCGCAAGATTGGAAATGGGCATCGTCTGCAACCAGATGCGACCGGGACCGGTGAGCACGGTGTTGAACACGCCCTCGCCACCAAACATGATGTTTTTGACGCCCTTGACCATTTGAGCGTCGATGCTCACGGTCTCCTCAAAGCCGGCCACGTTGCCGGTATCCACAATCATCTGCTGGCCAGCAGCGAGCTCGTACTCAACCAGGTCGCCGTCGATCTCGGCAAAAGCAACACCCGAGCCCGTGAGCTTCTGCATGATAAAGCCCTCGCCGCCAAAGACGCCGGCCTTTGCCTTCTTGTTAAAGTGAATGCTCAACTCGACGCCACTTTCCGCGGCAAGGAACGAACGCTTCTGCAAAATCCAGCTCTTGCCCGGACCGATCTCGATTGGCACGATGCGGCCGGGGAAGCAGGAGCCAAACGCGATCATGCCATCGCCACGCGCGGTCCAAATGTTTTGGAACAATGCCTCACCCGAAAAAGCCTTGGAGAACATCTTGCCGATGCCACCGCCCGAGGTAGACATTTCCATGTTGGGGGTCATCCAAGCCATGGCGCCGCTTTCGGTGATCATGGATTCGCCATCGCTAAGGTTGCACGTAACAACCGGGAAAGCCCCTCCGCCGATCTCGTACTGCATGACCGTCTCCTTTCCACTCAGGAGCCGAATAACGATGCCTATATTTTAGCAGGTAGAGATGCATATGTTCACACCGCCCATGCCCTCTCCTGCGGACGTTTCCCCAGATAAAACCTGCCAAAATAAACCTGTTCCTTTTTGGCAGGTTTTAAAGGCAAACGGTGAAGGTGATCTGGTTGCCGTGACCGGATACGGTGGCGGCGCCTCCATGGGCCTCGGCGATGGCACGCACCACGGACAGGCCCACGCCCGAGCCACCCGTCTTGGAGCTGCGCGACGCATCCGCACGATAGAAGCGATCGAACAATCGGTCCAGGTCGCCCTCGGGCAGCTCGTCCACGGCGTTCGATACGACAAGCTCGGCGGCGCCCTTGCCTTTGCCGTGCGAAACGGCGCACAGGCTCAGCTCAATCACGCTGCCCTCGCTCGCATAGCGCGTGGCGTTGTCCAGTAGCAACTCAACCACCTGCGCCACCGCCGCGGCATCGGCATGGGTCCGCACGCCGGTCGCAATCGACGTCGACAGGCGTTTACCGCCTGAGACCGCCACCGACTTAAACGGCGCCGCCGTCTTGTTCACCGCCTCCGAAAGATCGATCGACGCCATGGTAAAGCCCGCCGAGCCCTCGTCCATGCGTGCCAAGAACACCAAGCGCTCCGTGAGCGCCGATAATAGCGCACCCGCACTCGCCTTAGTGCTGCCTTAGCAGGTCGATGAGCATATTTAAAAAAGCAAGGTTATAGCTTAGTCGGACTTAAGGAACGGGCGGCTTCACATCTCGCCCTGCAAACAACGCCCGTACAGCGAGCGCGCTTGCCGCATGGGCGTTGCGGCCGCCTGCAGCTTATAGATAGGCACCCTCGAGGCGCAGCAGCCACTCCTTGCGATCCAGTCCACCGGCGTATCCGTTGAGCGATCCGTCGGCCGCGACCACGCGATGGCACGGCACGATAATCGAAATAGGGTTGCGAGCGACCGCAGCCCCCACCGCGCGAGGAGATACAACGGGCGCTTCATTTCCCGGCACACGATGTCGAGCCGCAACACGCTGGGCGATCTCGCCATACGTAGCGACCTCGCCACGCGGGATCGAAAGCAGCTCAAACCAAACCTCACGCTGAAACGCCGTGCCGATCATATGCAACGGCGGCGTAAACCGAGGTTCCTGCCCTGCAAAATAAGCATTCAGCCAAGCCCAGGAACGCTCAAGCACCGAAGAGGCCGCACCATTTGCCGGACTCACCGACGACATGCCACCAGTACCGGAAACCGCATCGACGCCTTCAACATGTTCGGAGTCTTCACGGAGAAGCGTGGAGCCAAAGTGCTCCTGCCCCTCAAACCAAAGCCCCGTCAGACCGCGGCCATCAGCGGCAAGCAGGATTTCGCCCAAAGGCGAAGCAAACGTCGTCGTGACCACCAGCGGCTCCTTTCAAAACTCCGCAACATAATACCGCGAATTGTGCAGACAACCCCCGCAGATACGTCCGGGCGGGCTCGCAATTACTTCAGCGAGGCTGTTTTTCCCAATCAAGCGAAGAAGACGCGGGGCTTCGACGCCAGGGCGGTACCCCCGCCAGCTGAGCTCTAATACTTTTCCCGAGAAGTGAACGAGTAAAAACGAAGTCCCGGAGCATCCACACCTTTAGACCGCAAAACCGCAGGATTCGCGCTGCAAAACCGCAGGAAATAGCGGTCAAAATATGCCAATGCTTCGGGGGTCCAAATAAGGTCCTTCACTTCTCGGGAAAGTATTAGACCTCAATTCGCACCAAGCCCAAAGTCACCCCAAGCAGCAGGCGCGAAGCGCCGCCGCTGCCGCCACGGCCCCGCAGTAGACCCAGGCGGCAGGCGCGAAGCGCCGAGGCCGCCGCCGGGACTAGGCCCCGCAACAACCACGTGCTCCCATATCAGCCCAGCGGCCCCAACCAACAACGGCCCCATCGCAAGCCGCTCGCAGCAACGTCACCGCAAGCGGGGGCCGGGCTTAGTTTTCAGAACACTCCGCAGACCAGTGTGGCGCCTTGTCCGCGGCTCCGAAGGAGCAGGACAAGGCGCCACACATGGTCGAGGACGTTCTGAAAACTAAACCCGGCCCCCGCCGGACAGGTCAACCTACTCGCAGAGCAGCTTAGCGATCTGGACAGCGTTGGTTGCCGCGCCCTTACGGATTTGGTCGCCGCAGCACCAGAAGGTAATGCCACGTGCGGCCTCGGGGTTCGAGATATCACGGCGCACGCGACCGACCCAAATCAGGTCCTGGTCGGAGGTGTCCATCGGCATGGGGAAGCGGTCGTGCGCATCCTCGGCACTCATGTCGTCAACCAGCTTGACGCCCGGAGCGGCGGCCAGCGCAGCACGGGCCTCCTCAACCGTAATGTCGCGCTCGAACTCGAGCGTAATGCTCTCGGAGTGCGAGCGCAGCACGGGCACGCGCACGCAGGTGCAGTTCACGCGCAGCTCGGGCAGGTGCATGATCTTGCGGCCCTCGTTTTGCAGCTTCATCTCCTCGGAGGTAAAGCCCTCCTCCTTGACGCCGCCAATCTGCGGAATCAGGTTGCTCGCCAGCTGGGCGGCAAAGGCGCGCGGCTCGGGAATCTCCTCACCACGGCCCAGAGCGGCCAGCTGAGCCTCGAGCTCGGCCATACCGGGAGTGCCAGCACCCGAAGCTGCCTGATACGTGGACACGATCATGCGCTTCACGCCGGCGAGCTGATGTAGCGGCCACGTGGGAACCAGGCCGATGATAGTCGCGCAGTTGGGGTTGGCGATCAAGCCGTGGTGCCACTTAATGTCATCGGCGTTAATCTCGGGCACGACCAGCGGCACCTCGGGATCCAGACGGAAGGCATGGCTGTTGTCGACCACGACGGCGCCGCGCTTGACGGCCTCGGGCAGCAGTTCCTTGGCGATATCGTCGCCGGCAGCGCCGAGTACGATGTCGCAGCCCTCAAAAGCCTCGGGGCAAGCCTCCTCAATCACAACCTGCTCGCCGCGGAACTCGACGGTCTTGCCCGCAGAGCGCGCGCTCGCCAGCAGCTTGAGCTTGCCAACCGGAAACTCCTGCTCGTTGAGGCACTCGAGCATCTGGGTGCCAACAGCTCCCGTCGCGCCCAAAATAGCAACCGTGTACTGTTTCATGCTTCCCCCTTTTAAGGTTGTGGCTTTTGCCCGCACGCCGAGCAGGCTGAATAGTCTTGCCCAGTTTATACAAAAACGGGACGGATATGAAACCCGCCCCGTCGAAACGAAACCGAAACGAAACGCCCCACGGTAGATTTTTGAGACATGACCCAAAAACCTACCGAGCAGTCACTACTTTTTGAGCGCGGCCGGGACGGGATCGACCGGCGCGGGAGCCTCCAGGTCGGAGACCTTCACAATGCCGTTCTCATCGGAGAAGGCGCGGTAAATGGTCCGAATCGCCAGGTCGAAGTCCTTCTCCTCGACACCGATAATGATGTTGATCTCGTCACAGCTCTGCGAAATCATACGCACGCTCACGCCGGCCTGGCCAAGCATGCCAAACAGGTGGCCCGAGATACCTGCGCGGCCGCGCAGGTTACGGCCGACGGTCGCGATGAGCGCCAAGCCCTCAACGACCTCGATCTCGAGCGGCTCGACCTCCTGCTGAATGTCGCCCACGAGCGAGTACAGCGAGTCGTGCACGTCCTGCTCCTGCACCACGGCGCCAAAGCGGTCGACACCGGTGGGCATGTGCTCGACGGAAACGTCATAGCGCTCGAAGACCGAAAGCGCGCGGCGCATAAAGCCGACACGCGGCTTGGTGCGGTCGCGGGCAACGTTGATGGCGACAAAGCCGCGCTTGCCGGTCACGCCGGTAATGATGGGCTCCGCCTCGCCCTCATCAGCCGTCTCGCTAATGATGGTGCCGGGGTCCTGCGGCGCATTGGTGTTCTTGATGACCAGCGGAATACCAGCCTCGCGCACGGGGAACACAGCTTCCTCGTGCAGGACGCTTGCGCCCATGTACGAAAGCTCGCGCAGCTCCTCGTAGGTAACGCGCGCAATGGGCTGAGCCTCGGGCACAATACGCGGATCGGCAGAATAGAAGCCCGAAACGTCGGTCCAGTTCTCGTACAGGTCGGCGCCCAGGCACTTGGCCAGGATCGAGCCCGAGATATCGCCGCCGCCACGATCGAGCAGCTTGATCTGGCCCTCACGCGTCGCGCCATAGAAACCGGGCATAACGAAGCCGCCCTGCTGACCGTACTCTTGCACCAGCTCGGAGGTGCGATTCATGCTGAGCGTACCGTCGTGATGGAACGCCACGACCGTCGCGGCGTCCAGGAACGGTAGGCCCAGGTACTCAGCCATCAGGCGAGCGGTAAAGTACTCGCCGCGGCTTACGAGCTCCTCAGTAGAGTAGCCACCGGAGCGAGCACGCTCGGCAAAGGCCGCAAACTCCTCACGGATGGGATAGGTGAGCTCCAGCTCGTCAGCGATATCAAAATAGCGCTGGCCAATGTCCTCGAGCAGTTCCTCGCACGACACGTGGTACTTAACGTGCGCGTTAACCAGGTAGAGCAGGTCGGTCACCTTGGTGTCGCCCTTAAAGCGGCGACCGCAGGCGGAAACCACCACAAAACGGCGAGCCGGGTCGGCATCGACGATGGCCTTGATTTTCTTAAAGTGTTCGGCGTCGGCGACCGACGAGCCGCCAAACTTGGCAATCTTAATCATGGGCTGGAGGTTACCTTTCTAAAAAGCCTCTGCGAACCTATTTTGCGCGCTCTGATACCATGGGTTCACCGATTGGGACCAAGGTATCCGAGGAGCACTGTTATATGGGAACTTATCATAGTACACGAGGACGCACTTTATCATGCTCAAGTAAGGTGGCAATCCGCACCGGCATAGCTCCCGACGGGGGTTTGTTTGTCTCGGACGAGCTTGGCACCCAGCAGGTCGATATCAGCTCGCTTGCAGATAAATCGTACTTTGAAATCGCTCAAAATGTGTTGGGAATGTTACTGAACGATTACACGGACGAAGAAATTTCGGCGTGTGTCGACGAGGCATATCGTGGCACGTTCGCAAGTGAAGAGGTCACACCGCTCGTCAAACTCGATACAGCGCCGGGCACCGACGTCCCTCAAACCTATGTGATGGAGCTCTTTGGCGGCCCCACGAGCGCCTTTAAGGACGTCGCCCTGCAGATGCTCCCCCGCCTCATGGCCCGCACCTCCGCCAAGGACGGCGGCGCCGAGCGCATCATGATCGTCACCGCCACGTCGGGCGACACCGGCAAGGCCGCACTCGCCGGCTTTGCCGACGCCCCGGGCACGGGCATTACCGTCTTTTATCCCGAGGGCAAGGTCAGCCGCGTCCAGAACCTGCAGATGTCCACACAGGAGGGCGAAAACGTCGCCGTCTGCGGTATCCGCGGCAACTTTGACGACGCCCAGAGCGCCGTCAAGCGTATCTTTGCCGATAAGGAACTGGCCGAGCGCCTGAAGGCCGCCGGCACCGTGCTTTCGAGCGCCAACTCCATCAACGTCGGCCGCTTGGTGCCGCAGGTCGTCTACTACTTTGCCGCCTATGCGCAACTGCTACGCGCCGGCGCTATCGAGGCTGGCGACGCCGTAGAGTTCTGCGTGCCCACCGGCAACTTTGGCGATATCTTGGCCGGCTACTACGCCAAGCGCATGGGTCTGCCCGTCGCCAAGCTCGTCGTGGCGAGCGACAAGAACAACGTGCTTGCCGACTTCCTGACCACCGGCGTCTACGATCGCAACCGTCCGTTCTTCACGACCATCTCGCCGTCGATGGACATCCTCATCAGCTCTAACCTGGAGCGCATGCTGTACTTCCTGTCCAATGGCGACTGCGAGCTTGTTGCCGGCCTTATGGAGCAGCTGGCACAGACCGGCCGCTACGAGGTGACCGCCGAGCTGCTGGCCAAGATCCAGAGCGTGTTTGGCTGCGGCTGGGCCACCGAGGACGAGGTCCGCGCTGCCATCAAGAGCTGCTGGGGTGCGAACGGCTACATAATCGACCCGCACACCGCTTGCGGCTATCACGTCTTTGAGCAGGTCGCCCCCGCCGAGGGCGCCAAGGCCCGCGTGCTGCTTTCGACCGCCAGCCCCTACAAGTTCCCGCGCGCCTGCTGCGACGCTCTGGGCCTCAACGTTCCCGAGGATGATTTTGAGGCTATGCGTGTACTCGAGCAGGCCACCAACACGGTCGCCCCGACCCAGCTCGCCGAGCTCGAGTCCAAACCCGTCCGTTTCGAAGACGTCTGCGACGTAGCCGATATGGCCAACTACGTAGAGTCTGCAGCAAAAAAGATGACTTCCAACTAAAACCCCTTATTAAGCGCCGGCGAAAGCCGGCGCACCTTCTTTCATCAGATAACCCTCGGGATGATGGCGAACTGACATGCGGGTCTGCCTGTTTAGTTCGTCGCGAGTTCCGCACGAGCCGGAAAGCACTTAATGTGCTTTCCGAGCGAGCCCAGGACGCCCGAGCAGCGAACTAAACAGGCAGACCGCCCAGGAGATTCCCATGATCAAGATCACCGTCCCAGCAACAAGCGCCAACTTGGGCATTGGCTACGATACCCTCGGCATGGCCGTCAGCCTCTACTCGCACTTCACCTTCGAGCGCGCCGACAAGCTCACCATCACGGGCTGCCCCGAGGAGTTCCAAAACGAGAGCAACCTAGTCTACGTGAGCTTTGTGGATGCGCTGGCCGCATGGGGCGAGCCGGCCTTCCCCGTCGCCATCGACATTCAGACTGACGTTCCCGTCGCTCGTGGCCTGGGTTCCAGCTCCACCTGCGTTGTCGCTGGTATCATGGCCGCCGCCGCTTTAACGGGCCACACCGTCGACCGCGCCGAGCTCGTCCGCATTGCCACCGAGGTCGAGGGCCACCCCGATAACGTCGCCCCCGCTATCCTAGGCGGCGCCGTCTGCTCCTTTACGCCGACCGACTCGCTCCCCCAGTGCCTTCGCTACGAGGTGAGCGATCGCTTGCGTTTTATTACCGTGATTCCGCCCTACGAAGTACACACGAGTGAGGCGCGCAAGGTCGTGCCGCAGGAGATCCCGCTCTCCACCGCCGTGTGGCAGATGGGCCGCATCGCCGGCATGACGCGCGGTTTGGAGACTGGTGACCTGGACCTGATTGCCGCCGCTAATGACGACCGCATCCAGGAGCCCTATCGTCGCCGCCTGATTCCCGACTACAACGCTGTGCGCGACACCTGCCTTAACGGCGGCGCCAAGACCATCTGGATCAGTGGCTCCGGCTCGACCCTCATGGCCGTAACTGATGACACCATCGTGGCAAAGTTCCTGCAGGTCAAGCTGCGTGAGCAGTTCCCCAAGTGTGACACGCATATTCTGACGTGCGACACCGAGGGCGCTCAAATCGAGTACCTGTAGACATCGCCGATCGGTCTGTCCGGGCCACCCGGGGGCATCCCCTTAAAAACGTCCTCGCACTTGAGGCCCGCTTATCCTGCTCCTTCGGAGCATCGGATAGGCGGGCCTCGTGCTGACGCTCCTATTTGGCAAGGTGTTTTTTAGAATCCATTTTGCGCTCGGCCTCGAAGGCCCGCCTGTCCCAATCGAGCGGAAGTCC
>URUW01000068.1 GCA_900551205.1 uncultured Collinsella sp.
CGGGATTCGAACCCGACAGGGTGCGGAGCTGAGGAAACGCGTAAGCGTTTTCCAGCGCAGCACGCAAGGAGCGGAGCGACGCAGCGAAAGCGGGCGGCGCCAGCCGCACGCGGACATCCCGCTGGGGGCACCACAGAATCTGAGAAGCCCGTTACCAATTCGGTAGCGGGCTTTTTGCTACCCATACGCCGGGATTCGAACCCCGAAGGCATAAAATCACACTGTCATCCAAGGGCCCGTGGACAAAAAATAGCAAATATGAGTACTGTTACCAATTTAGTAACAGCGATTTCATGCCATCAGAAGGCGATTTGGACACAAGGCGTCCTACGGCGGAGGAATTGCAGGCATTTATCAGCTAAGTACTTGGACATATGTTGCGTAACACTGCATATTTTGCAAAAAGATAATGCTACAGGGCTTGTGACAGTACTCATATTTGACGTTTTTTGCCCACGACCCCTTATTGCGTGGGCGAATCAGTTGCAAAGCGGGATCCAAAGCGTCCTTCGCAAACAAAAACCGGAGCCCGCGCGATGCGGACCCCGGCTCAATACCGTGACGATATGTCAGTTACGTTCTACACGTAGAACAGGATGTCGTCGTAGGTCGGGACCGGCCAGTAGTCGGCAGCCACGATCTCCTCCATGGCATCCACGGCGGCACGCAGCGTATCCATAGCGGGAACAACCTCGTGCGCGTACACGTTGGCCTGCTCCTGGCCATCGAGGGTCTCGGCCTTCTGGTGTACGGCATCGAGAGCCTTGATGGAATCGTTGATGGCGGTGATGCCGTTGCAGAGCTTGTTGAGCGTGTTCTGCTCGCACTGCATGGCAGCGTCAGCACCGGCGGCGCGGATTGTCTCCAGGCCCTTAGCGACCTTGGTGGCATAGGCGGTGATGACCGGGCGATAGGTACGACGTGCCTCGCGAATCATCGTGGTAGCCTCGATGTTCATGAGCTTGTTGTACTTCTCGAGCTTGCAGTCGTAGCGGCACTGGGCCTCGGCGCGGGTCAGAACGCCCGTCTCCTCAAAGAGCGCGATGGCCTTATCGGAAACAAAGGCAGGCAGAGCGTCGGCCGTGGTCTTGTTGTTGGCAAGGCCGCGCTTCTCGGCCTCGACGGGCCACTCGTCGGAGTAGCCGTCGCCGGAGAACAAGATGCGCTGGTGATCGGTCAGGACCTTTTTGCAGTACTCGAGCGCGGCGTCCTGGAACTTGTCCTCGGGCGTGCCCTCAAGTGCATCGGCAAAGGACTTGAGCGACTTGGCCACGGCGGCATCGAGCACCAGGTTGGAGTCGGAGACGTTCTGCTCGGAGCCGCAGGCACGGAACTCAAACTTGTTGCCGGTGAAGGCGAACGGGGAGGTGCGGTTGCGGTCGGTGTTATCCTGCATCAGCTTGGGCAGGGTGTCGGCGCCCAGGTCGAGCACGCCGCGCGTGGCGTGGACGGAAGCCTTGCCGTCGATGATCTTCTCGACGACCTCGGTAAGCTGGTCGCCCAGGAAGATGGACATAATCGCCGGAGGAGCCTCGTTGGCGCCCAGACGATGGTCGTTGCCGGCCGAGGCGACGGAAGCACGCAGGAGCTCTTGATAGTTATCGACGGCCTCGATCACCGCAGTGAGGAAGACGATGAACTGCAGGTTGTCGAGCGGGGTGTCGCCCGGATCGAGCAGATTCTCGGACTCGGTGCCAAGCGACCAGTTGTTGTGCTTGCCCGAACCGTTGATACCCTCGAACGGCTTCTCGTGCAGCAGGCAGACCAGATCGTGGCGGGAGGCGATGAGCTTCATCTTCTCCATCATGACCAGGTTCTGGTCGATGGCCTCGTTGACCTCGCCATAGACGGGGGCGAGCTCATGCTGGCAGGGGGCAACCTCGTTGTGCTTGGTCTTGGCGGGAATGCCGAGCGCCCACAGCTCGTTGTCCAGGTCCTTCATATAGGACGAGACGGTGGGGCGGATTGCGCCAAAGTAGTGCTCCTCGAGCTCCTGGCCCTTGCAGGGAGCGGCGCCAAAGAGCGTGCGGCCGGTGATGACCAGGTCCTTGCGCTTGCGGTAGGCGTCCTTCTTGATCAGGAAGTACTCCTGCTCGTCGCCTACGGAAGGAACGACCTTCTTGGGGCTCTTGCCAAACAATGCCAAAACGCGCTTGGACTCACGCGAGAGCGCGGTCATGGAGCGCAGCAGCGGGGTCTTCTTGTCCAGGGCCTCGCCCGTGTAGGAGCAGAAGGCCGTGGGGATGCACAGGACGTCGTCCTTGATAAAGGCGGGGCTGGTGGGATCCCAAGCGGTGTAGCCACGGGCCTCGAAGGTGGCACGCAGGCCGCCGTTGGGGAAGCTGGAGGCGTCCGGCTCGCCCTGGATGAGGTTCTTGCCCGTAAACTTGGTAATGGCGGTGCCGTCGTGGTTGGGCTCGAGGAAGCTGTCGTGCTTCTCGGAAGTGATGCCCGAAAGCGGCTGGAACCAGTGCGCATAGTGCGTAGCGCCCTTGGAGATGGCCCAGACCTTCATGGCGTGAGCGACGGCGTTGGCCACGTCCAGGTCGAGCGGCTCACCGTCCTCGAGGGTTGCAGCAAGGCGCTTCCAAATGTCCTTGGGGAGGTAGTCCTTCATGACTTCCTCAGAGAACACCATGGTTCCGAAGCGGTCAGTAAGTTCGGCCATACGGAACTCCCTTCGTATCGGCACCGCGTGAGAAGCGGTGTTGATTGCTAACGAACGAGTCCTAGCTTAGACTCGCCGTGTTTCCGCGACATTACCGTTATGTTGCTGTCGCGAAACCAATCAATGAGGTTACCGCATCGCGGCGGTGTTGCTGCCCTCAACAGCCAATCAACTGTATAAATTGCAGACCTCTCCCCATGGTTTAAGGATAGTCAACTTGGAACGGGGCTCTATTAACTGGTATTTCGCATCAGATACCATTCAATAGAGCCCCCATTCTACATTGACCGCTCTGTTATAGGAAATGCCGATAGCGAAGCATTTTCGATTGGTATCACCAAATAGCGAGTAAAACTCCATCGTGGCGCAGTGGTGCTGTAGAATCCTTACAACACATCGCACTAAGCATCTAAAGGAGCACGATATGCGCGTCGACGAGGTTTTTAAGCAGGCAGCATCCCAAGGCACCGCGCCCGTTTCGTTTGAGATGTTCCCGCCCAAGGGCGAGCTGACCCTCGACACGGCTCGCGAAGTGGCAGGCAATCTGTGCAATCTTTCGCCGAGTTTTGTCTCGGTCACCTGCTCGGCCGGCGGTTCGGGCAACGGCGCCGCCACCGCCCCCATCGCACATATGATTACGAGCGAATTCGATACGCCCTCGGTGGCACACCTCACCTGCGTTGGCCGCACGCATGCCGATATTGCCGCCAAGATCGACGAGTACCGCTCCGCCGGTGTAGAAAATGTGCTGGCCCTGCGCGGTGATCTTCCCGCCGGCGCGACCGAGGACGACAAGCCCGCCTCGGACTACGCCTACGCCCGCGACCTCATCCCCGAGCTCGTCGACGCCGGCTTTTGTGTGGGCGCCGCAGCCTACCCCGAGGGCCACATTGCCTGCGAGGACCTCAACGTCTCGGTCGAACACCTCAAGCAAAAACAGGACGCCGGCGCGAGCTTCTTTGTGACGCAGCTCTTCTTTGATAACGAGTGCTTCTACCGTTTTCGCGAGCTTGCCGACAAGGCCGGTATCACCGTGCCCATTACCGCGGGCATCATGCCGTTTATGGGCAAGTCGCAGATCAGCCGCATGGTCTTTATGTGCGGCGCATCGCTGCCCTCCCCCGTCATCAAGATTCTCGCCAAGTACGAGAACGATCCCGAGAGCCTGCAGGCAGCCGGTGTAGATTATGCCGCCCGTCAGCTTTGCGACCTCAAGGAGCACGGCGCCGCCGGTCTGCACCTGTACACTATGAATCGTCCTGCGATCGCCGCAACCATTATGGAGCGCTTGGGGTAATGGAAAAACCGCGCATCGATACAGCTTTTGGTGAAGTGCCGGCCGACCTTGCGTCGCCGGCGCTCTACCGTATCGATGCTGCCCATCGCCCCCGAGTCGACCGTGCCGAGATGCTGCGGTATCTGGGCTACGGCGGCCAGCAGATTGAGCCCGAGCTGTCGCAGCGTATTGAGCTTGTCGTTGAACGTTTGGAACTGGACATTGAGCCCCGTGGCGTGCGACGCGTGTTTGCCGTCGATGCCACGGGCGTCGACGAGCAGGGCGAGCCTTGCATCCGCCTGGTCGGCACCAACGTTGAGCTGCGCGGCCGCGATATCTATCGCCACCTCAAAGACGCCCGCTTTGCCGCACTCATGGCATGCACCCTCGGCATGGACGCCGAGCGTCGCCTGCGAACCACGGGAGCCCAGCAGCCCCTAGAGGGAGCCGTGCTCGACGCCGCATGCTCTGCCTATGTAGAAGCCGCCGTCGAGCAGATGGACCAACAGGTCAAGGCTGCGGCCGCCGTACACGGACTCGCCGGTAACTGGCGCTTCAGCCCCGGCTACGGCGACTGCCCGCGTACGGCCCAGCACTCAATCGTGGCTGCGCTCAACGCCACGCGGCTCATCGGGCTTACCGTCACGCCGACCAGCCTGCTCATGCCCACCAAGAGCGTGACCGCGGTGATCGGTCTGTTTGATGGCAAGGTCCGCGACGCCCAGAGCCGCCCCACCTGCAATATCTGCCGTATGCGCGAGCACTGCCGCTTCCGCGCCGCCCACACCACCTGCTATTCCAGCCATTAGGAGCTTATTGATGTTTACTCCGCTTATCACTCATGATCTGGACGGTGCCGCGCTGGCGGCGCCCGTTGATGCCGCACGCCGTAATGGCGCTGCATACAAGACGCGCACGATCGACGACCTTCGCATTAAGGACGATCGCCTGCGCGCCGCCATCGAGGGCACGGGGCATCTGCTGTTCGACGGCGGCATGGGTACCATGCTGCAGGCGGCCGGCATGAAGGCCGGCGCCTTGCCCGAGCTGCTCAACTTTGAGGAGCCTCAGGTCATCACCGATATCCAGCGTCAGTACGTCGAGGCTGGCTGCGACGTAATCACCGCCAACACCTTTGGCGCCAACGCCCACAAGCTCGACGGCGCCGCCACCGTGGCAGATGTCTTTGCCGCCGCCGTCGCCTGCGCCCGCGCGGCCGGCGCCCACTATGTCGCCGGCGATATCGGCCCCATCGGCGCACTGCTTCGCCCCTTGGGCACCCTGAGCTTCGACGAGGCCTATGACCTCTTTGCCGAGGAAGTGCGCGCCGGCGTCGACGCGGGCGTGGACCTCTTTATTATCGAGACCATGACCGACCTTGCCGAGATCAAGGCTGCCGTCCTCGCCTGCAGCGAGAACTCCGACCTGCCCGTCTTTGCCACCATGACCTTTGAGGAAGACGGTCGCACGTTCCTGGGTACGAGTCCCGAGGTGGCCGCCGTCACGCTCGACGCCATCGGCGCCGACGTTTTAGGCATCAACTGCAGCCAGGGACCGGCCGAGCTCCGAGGGCTCGCCGCACGCATGCTCACCGTTACCGACAAGCCCGTTATGGTGCAGGCCAATGCGGGACTGCCCCGCGTGGACGATGACGGCAATACCGTCTTTGACATCCAGGCACCCGAATACGCCGAGGCCGTCGCCGGCATGATTGAGGACGGCGTGAGCGTCGTGGGTGGCTGCTGTGGCACCACGCCCACGCACATGGCGGCCTTGCGCACGCTTATCGACAACCACACGCCCAGCCCGCGTCACCGCAAGCCCAGCATGTCGGTCACGAGCGCCCAGACGGTCGTGGACCTTCCCTGTGACGGTCACAAGATCGCCGTCATCGGCGAGCGCATCAATCCCACCGGCAAAAAGCGCCTGCAGCAGGCCCTGCGCGACGGCGATCTGGACTACGTGGTGAGCCAGGGCATCAGCCAGCAGGAGCAGGGCGCCGACATCCTGGACGTCAACGTGGGCCTGCCCGAGATCGACGAGGTCAAGATTATCCAACAGGCCACCGAGCAGCTCCAGGGCTCCACCTTGCTGCCGCTGCAGATCGACTCCACCGACCCCGCAGCCGTCGAGGCCGCCGTGCGCCGCTACGCCGGCAAGCCCATCATCAACTCGGTCAATGGCAAACAGCAGATCATGGACGAGATCTTTCCGCTGGTCGCCCACTACGGCACCAACGTCGTCGGTCTCACGCTCGACGAAGGCGGCATTCCCGATACCGCCGAGGCCCGCTTCGCCATCGCCGAGCGCATCGTGGCCGAGGCTGCGCGCTACGGCATCGGCCCGGACCGCATCCTCATCGACTGTCTGGTCATGACCGCCTCGACCAACCAGCGCCAGGCCGAGCAGATCCTGCGCGCCATGTCCCTGTGCAAGGAGCGTCTGGGCGTCAAATGCGCACTCGGCGTGTCGAACATCAGCTTTGGTCTGCCCGCCCGCCCGCTGCTGGGCTCGGTCTTTTTGGCCGCCGCCTTTGGCGCGGGCCTCGATGCCCCCATCATGAACCCGGGCTCCAAGCGCTTTATGGATACCGTCTACAGCTATCGCGTGCTGAGCGTTGAGGACGAGGGCTCGACCGGATACATCGAGCGCTACGCCGGCTGGACCGATCCGTACAAGATCGCCGCAAACCCGGCAGCAGCTCAGGCCGCATCGACCGACACTGTGCCCGCTGCTGGCACCGCCGGCACCGACGGCAACGACGACCCGATTCGTCGCATGGTCGTCTCGGGCCGCAAAGGCGAGATCGCTGCCGAGACCGAGCGTCTGCTGGCAGACCACGACGCCATGGACCTCATCAACAATCACTTTATCCCCGCCCTCGACGAGGTTGGCGTCCTCTTTGACCAGGGCAAGTTCTTCTTGCCGCAGCTCATGGCCTCGGCCGAGGCCGCACGCGTGGGCTTCGACACCATCAAGCGACTGATGCCCGCCGGCGAGATTGCCGACAAGGGCAAAATCTGCGTGGCCACCGTCAAGGGCGACATCCACGACATCGGTAAGAACATCGTCAAGATGTTGCTCGATAACTACGGCTACACCGTCTTTGACCTAGGCCGCGACGTCGACCCGCAAGAGGTGCTCAAGACCGTGCGGGAGCGTGACATCAAGCTCGTCGGCCTCTCGGCGCTTATGACCACCACGGTCGTCGCCATGGAGGAGACCATCAAGCTGCTCCATGCCGAGGTTCCGGGCGTCAAGATCATCGTAGGCGGTGCCGTGCTCACCCCCGAATACGCCAAGCAGATCGGCGCTGACTACTACGCCAAGGACGCCGCCGAAAGTGCTCGTATCGCCGAAGAGGTCTTTGGGCAGTAACACAACGGAAACAACCGAGCACCAAAACGTGCCGCACGCGCCACTTGGCACGTGCGGCACGTTAGAATAGATAAGACTATGCTCGTTTTGGCAGATAGGAGCGCAAGGATGGCGATTACGCCCGCAGAAATCGCGGAAACCCGCGGCATGGTTGAGGAGCAGAACCTCGACATCAGGACCATCACCATGGGTGTTTCGCTCATGGGTTGCGGTGACGAGAACCTCGACCGCATGTGCACGAAGATCTACGACCACGTGACGCACACGGCTGAGCACCTGGTCGAGACCGCCGAGAACCTCGAGCGCGAGTACGGTATCCCCATTGTCAACAAGCGCGTTTCCGTCACCCCGGTGGCGCAGATCGCCGCATGCTGCAAGGTCGAGGACCTCACCCCCATCGCGCACGCCCTCGACCGCGCGGCCGAGACCCTCGGCATCGACTACCTGGGCGGCTTCTCCGCGCTCGTCCAGAAGGGCATCGGCGACGCCGACCGCCGCGTCATCCAGTCCATCCCCCAGGCGCTCGCCACCACCAGCCGCGTCTGCTCCAGCGTCAACGTCGCCAGCCTGCGTGCCGGCATCAACATGGACGCCGTGCTCATGGCGGCGCAGACCATCATCGATGCCGCCAAGCTTACGGCCGATGAGGATTCCGTTGGCGCCTCCAAGTTTGTCTGCTTTGCCAACATGGTCGAGGACTCCCCGTTTATGGCGGGCGCCGTCCACGGCGGTGGCGAGGCCGACGCCGTCATCAACGTAGGCGTCTCGGGTCCCGGCGTTATGGCCGCAGCCCTGGAGAAGCTGCCCGATTCCGCATCGATGATGGAAGTCGCCGAGAAGATTAAGCAGACCGCCTTTAAGATCACCCGTGCCGGCGAGCTCATGAGCCGCGAGGCCGCCCATCGACTGGGTGTCGAGAAGGGTATTGTCGACCTGTCGCTCGCACCTACGCCTGCCATTGGCGACTCCGTTGCGCGCATCCTCGAGATCATCGGCGTGGGCACCTGTGGTGGCCCCGGAACGACCTGCGCGCTCGCCATGCTCAACGATGCCGTCAAGAAGGGCGGCGTCATGGCCAGCTCCAGCGTGGGTGGCCTCTCGGGCGCTTTTATTCCCGTGTCCGAGGACGCCGGCATGATCGCCGCCGTCGAGGCCGGCGCGCTTTCGCTCGAGAAGCTCGAGGCCATGACCTGCGTGTGCTCCGTTGGCCTGGACATGATCGCCATCCCCGGCGACACCCCGGTCGAGACCATCGCCGGCATCATCGCCGACGAGATGGCCATCGGCGTCATCAACAACAAGACCACGGCCGTCCGCGTGATTCCTGCCATCGGCAAGGGCGTGGGCGACTGCGTCGAGTACGGTGGCCTGTTCGGCCGTGCACCCATCATGCCGGTGAACCCCAACGCCGGCACCGTGCTTGCCCACCGCGGTGGACGCTTCCCGGCACCGCTGAACTCGCTGAAGAACTAGCTGAGGGGGACTGGCGAGGAGCCCCGGGGAG
>URUW01000069.1 GCA_900551205.1 uncultured Collinsella sp.
TGCCCACGTACTCGCCACGCGCCATCTCCAGGCCGCGGTTCATCGAGTCGCCGTAGCCGCTGTTGGCCTTGTCGATCATCTTGACGCGCCCATCGCGCTCCATATACTCGCGGATAATCGCCGGCGAGTTGTCGGTCGACCCGTCGTTAATGCAGATGATCTCAATATCCTTGAGCGTCTGCGCCAGGGCGGAATCGAGACACTCGCGCAGGTAGCGCTGAACATTGTAAATGGGAATAAGCAGCGACAGAACAGGGCTGCCAGAGGCGTTAGTAGACAAATGTGCTCCTTAGGAAATACCTGTCGTTTCATGGTATCAAAGGGTCAGCGCGCCAGCGGACGTTTATATAATCTATGGAGCCTCTTGCGGGCAAAGTAGCCGCACGTCATGCGGCGGGCCCGTGGCAGGTTCCTGCGTTTTATTCAAAGCTTGCCGACAAGGTGCGGTGAGCCTTTACAATAGAACAGTCCCAAGGACGTATTCGATAGCTTCCGCGCAGCGCTCGCCCGCCGCGCGTGAAAGGATATATTGCCCCATGCCTTCAACCCTTCCCGCTCCCATCGATAAGCTCGCCATCGTTGTCGTTACGTACAAGCGCCAGGAACTCCTGGCCAACCTGTTCGACTCCATGACCGAGCTCACGGCAACGCCCTGGCGCATCGTGATTGTCGATAACGAGAATTCGCGCGAGACCGAGGCCATGTGCACCGCATTCAACGAGCGCCTGGCCAGCCTGTGGGGCATCGACACCGAGCAGCCCGACGCGCAGGGCGGCACCGACCGTGTCATCTACGCCCCGCAGCTCGAAAACGGCGGCGGTGCGGGCGGCTTCTCCGCTGGCACTAAATGCGCCTACGATCTGGGGGCCCAGTGGTTCTGGGTGATGGACGACGACGTGCTCGTCATCCCCGAAGGCATCGAGCGTCTTGCCAAGTGGACCGACCGCTACGATGTCATCCAGGGTTCGCGCCTGGACTTTGACGGCGGCGCTTTCTTTTGGCAGTACCAGCTCATCCTTTCGCTCGGCATCCCTAACCCCATCGCCAAGTGGGACTTGGGGCCCGAGGGCTACCGCACCATGAACCAACTGTGCTTTGAGGGCGGCATGTTCTCGCGCCGCGTGGTCGACAAGATTGGCCTGCCCGACGCGCGCTTCTTTATCTACGGCGACGATGCCTGCTACGGCTACGTGGCCAGCCAGCACTTCCCCGCCGCCGTGGTTGCCGACGTGGTGCTCAAGCGCGCCCGCGCCGTCTCCAACTGGGATATCGCCGGCAAACGACAGCTCAACTCCACGAGCGACACCAACCGCTACTACATCATGCGCAACCGAGGCTTCCTCGCTCGCTATATGCAGATCTACGGTGACTACCACCCCATGCTGTTCCGTCTGGGCAATGCCGCGACCTTCTGCAAGGAGTTCATTCGTCTGGCAGCAGTCGACAAATGCTTTAAGACCGGCATTCCGGCGCTGCGCCGCGGCATGAAGGACGCCCGCAAGATCGTTAAGGATCCCAACTGGAAGCCCATGCCGCCCCTGAAGGACGCCGAGTAGTAAAGGGCTTTCGCCCGCCGCTACAGTCGTTGACACACCACGGACACACGCTGACCGTCAAAGCCAAAGCCCCAACGCATGCGCCCGACGGCGGGGCGCGGCACGCGGATATCATCGATGCCGTCGCGCTCTATGTCGAGCAGCGCCTGAACCGCCAACAGTTCCAGGCCCAGGGCATCGACGCCAGGGTCGTACAACATGTTGACCGTAATGAGCGGTCGCTCATCGAGCATGCCGAGCGTGTCGGCCACGTCAAACACCCGACCGGTGGGAATCACCTGGATATCCCAGCGATCCGAGACGCCACTTCGCTTGGAGCTGGGATTGCAATAGCCGGGCAGTCCAAAGCAGAGCCCCTGAAGCGCCAGATGATAGGCTGTCGGCATATCTGATTGGCCCACATCGATGCCCAGATCGCCGATAGCACAGCTCAAAGCTTGCTTTACAGTGTCCTCGTCTCCTCGACACAGCCCGTCATGGAACGAGTCGATAACTCCAACGTCCTCAACGGCGCACTCAAACCATTCCAGAATTACAAGACGGAGCGCCTGACGCACTTCGTTGTTAGGCAGACGCAGGGAACGAAGGCACGCGCCGTCCTCCGAATGCCCCGTCATGTCCGTCGTAAGAAATCCAGACAGATACAGCGCTGTCCAGATATCTTCGGGCTTGGCGACATCGGCCACCTCGGCATGCACATGCACTGGCGCCTCAATAAACCCATGCGGCTCAAGCAAATCGAACAATGCGGACAGGCGCATGAGATTCCAGTCACCGACGCATGCGCTCAGACGGTCAGCGTAACCATACAGATCTGCCCGAACAGGCGCGACGCAACCGCGATGTGCGTAGTCCACCACGCGCTCCGGGCTCGAGCAATAAAAACCACCAAACAGATAGCCCTCGAGCCACTCACGCGCGTCATCCAGACAGCCGTTGCGACCGACGCAATCCAACAGCACCTGGACTTCGTCGTCCGAAAAACCGAACCATCGATCACACCAACTCGACAGTGGCGTCGCCGATCGATAGGAAACCCCACGCTGGGACAACGCAAGCTCGGCAGGACCGGGGCGCTCGCCCATCAGACACGTCAATCGCAACGAGTCGCCGGCGTCGGCAATGGTGTCGAACAACATTCGGCTGAGCGACTCTAGGGAATCCACGCTACCGTCGTCCTTAGCGTCCAAACGCTTTGGACATACCGCGTCGTAGTCGTCTATCAGAAGAACAACCCGCTCATCGAAAGCTGTCTGAAGCAGTTTAATAAGCACGCCAAGCGCCGCATCGATCTCCTTATCGCTGGCCACCCCACGCGCCGCCCTCTCGATAAGACGAATCTCACGTCTTGACAGATCAGGCGCGTCAAGCAGCGGCAGCAATCGGGCGCACTCGTGCGCGACAGCACTGCGAATAGCCGCCGCAGCATCAGCGTCGCGCCTCGCAGCGGCAGTTGAAAAGTCGAGCGTGATGACCGGATAACACGCGTACTCATCACGATAGCGACCACCGTCCGCCTGCCAAATCTGGGTGCCGACGAACGGGCTTCGATCCGGCCGCCGGTGATCAGGTCGTTCCAAATAGCATTTGAGCATCGATAGATTCATGCTCTTGCCAAAACCCTTGGGCCGACAACAAATCGCAACAGGTGCTTCGCTGTCCAATATATCGGCAATAAACATAGTCTTATCGACGAGTAAACACCGATTGATTGCATCGGAAAAGTCGTGTACATCAACCGGTAGAGCTGCGCTATCCGCATGATTGAGCAACCGTGCACCAAACGCATGAGTAAAACCACAATTCACCTGTTCAGACACTGTAAACTCTCCTTCTAACGCAGCACGATGCCCATTGTAGCGAGCGGGTAGAGCGCAACAATATCGACATGCAAACGTTTCGGGCAGCGGTAGCAACAGACCCCCGAGGGGGCATAACAAATCGTTGCACAACAAAAAAGGGGCCCGATGCCGCCGCACCGGACCCCGTCCCAAACTCTTATAGAAAACGATCTGGAAGATTACTCCTCCAAGCCGTCCTCCCCAGAAGCCTTCTTTTGCTGATCGAGCTTATGCTTACCACTTACGATAGACGTAGCGCCCAGTGTGGCCAAGCTTGCACTGGCAAGGCTCGCCATCACAATCAAGTCGCCCGTCTTGGGCATGTTGCCGCCCGAGGACTTAGTCGTTGTAGTCGTCGTGGTCGTGGTGGTCACCGTTTTGGAGTCATTTTGCTCCTGGACCTGGTCATCGGTGTTGCCCTTACCGCTGTTCTCGCCCTGCTGCTTTCCGCCCTCGGTCTTGCTCTCGTCCTCGTCCTTCTTCTGTTCGGACTTGTCGCTCTTCTCCTCAGAGCTAGAACCCTTATCGGATTCGGTCTTCTCGGAAGCCTTGTCCTTGGAGTCGCCCTTTGCGGCTTCGATCTTTTCCGTGGAAACCTGATCAGAGTTGCCCTTGTTCTGGGTCGAGCCGTTATTGACGCCAGCCATCAGCGAAGAGCCCAGCGTAGAACCAAGCTGCTCGGAGAAAGAAGGCTTCTTGTCCGGCGAAGCAACGGGAACGTCCGGTGCCTTATTCGAGTCATCCTTGGAAGCATCGGAACCAGGGGTTGCGTCAGAGCCGGAGCCGTTGTTAGAGCCGGTGCCAACGGACGAATCGCTCGAGCCGGTGGATGAGTTAGAGGTGCCAGCGCCGGTCGAACCAGAAGCGTCGCTGTCCGTATTGCCTGCAGAGCTTGAAGACGAATCGCCCGCAGCAGAGCCGTTCGAAACGGAGCCGTTCGAGGTGGAGCCGTCGTTGGTAGTGCCACCAGCAGAGCCATCACCGTCAGCATCGGTCGAGGGCGCATCCATCCTGTCATCGTTAGCATCGTCACGCGAGTCGTCATTCGAATCAGGCGCCGGCGTAGGCTCGGGCTGCACGGGCGTCGCAGCGGCAGCGGCCTCGTCCTCGGCGATATAAACCAAGCAGTCCTTCAGCTCGTTGCGGTAGCGGTTCTTCCAGCCCTCATGATACTGGGGCTGGCTCGAAAACTTGGTGGCAACGTTATCGACCACGCTATTGAAGAGCGCCGTCACAAACTCGCGGTCGGACATATCGTTGGAGAGATTCGCCCAACGGAAGAAGTCCCTGCAGCCACCGGTGCCGCACATGTTGGTAATGCTCCACACCATGCCCTTAACGCAATCGGCACGGCCCGAAATATCAATACCTAGGCCGCTCTTGAGCCACGCCTCGGTCACCGCATAGTACGAGTTGTACGCATAGGCATCTTGCAGAGCCGAAAACTCAGCAGGGTCGGTGTTATAAGCGCCCTGGAAGGCCTCCTGCGCAATACGGCCCAGCTCAGTGAGCTGGGCGTTCTCGTACATGGCATTGCTCGTGTTAGAAATCTCGCTGCCGCGATCAATCGCATCCTTGAGCATGCTGTATTCTCGGGATTGTAGTTGTAGACCTGCTTCATAAACGGAATGAGCGACCAACGACGGTCGAACTGGTAATAACCCAGCGCGTTATAGCCGTCGCCATACGAAAAGCCCTGGTTATAGTTGCCATGGCTCTCGTACTTGGTAAAGTACTTCATCTCGGGGGTCACGTTAACAAACGAAACGCCCTGGACCGACCTCAGCACGCCCGAGAAGGACTGCTGGGTGTAGAGACCCTTATCGATATCGGTGGCATCCGAGGCAACGCCCGGCGTGGGCTCCTCGGCAGCGGCGGGTGCCGGCACGGAAACGGCGCCAAACGAAAGCGCCAGCGTCAGGCCCGCGACAATAGCAGAATGCTTGGGCTGCATAAGATCCTCCCTGCATTGGTGTAGTTAAAGTGCAGTTTGCAAAGATAGAAATAAGTATTGCAGCTCGCCCGTTGTTGCACAACAACCCCTCGGTAAACGGCAACAACCCTCCGCGAAATCTTAAGGAATTGCGCTCAACCTACAGCTTAATGTCGAAGTTGATCTCGGGGACGGCAGCAAGGTCGGCCAACGTCACGCCGTCGACGTACTTTTCGATCACGCCGTCCAGACCGCGCCAGAATTTGACGGTCGAGCAAAGATCGCTGCGGGCGCAGCTGTTGTCGATGCCATCGCACGCCACCGGAGCCGTGCTGCCCTCGACGGCGCGCAGGATGTCGCCGGCACGCACCTCGGCCGGGTCTTTGGCCATCATGTAGCCGCCGCCCTTGCCGCGCACGCTCTTAAGTAGGCCCGCCTTCATGAGCGGACGAACCAGCTGCTCCAGATACTTTTGCGAGATACGCTCGCGGTCGGCGACCTCGCGCAGAGCGATCTTGCCCTCGGCGTCGCCCAGCGCTGCGATATAGATCATTAACCGGAGGGCATAGCGGCCCTTAGAAGAAATGAGCATACCTACCCTCCCATTGCATCTGGGACAACATAACCAAGTTTGTTTGTCCCAAATCTTAAGTAAGTGGGACAAACACAACAGGTTATTTTGTCCAGGAATTTGAAAAGTCGAGTGGATTAGTCGGGTTTTCCCTTGACTAACGCCGAACCCATAGTAACTTTATTCCGAGAAGATTCCTAGGGTTTAGCACACCTATGAGTACACCATATACAGAGAGGGACAGCATGAGCGCAAATCCGCTGCTTTCCATCGAAGGTCTGACCGCCTCCGTGGACGAGAAGACCATCCTCCACAACGTCAACCTCAACGTCGCCGCCGGCGAGACCCACGTGCTGATGGGCCCCAACGGCGCCGGCAAGTCCACCCTCGGCCACCTGGTCATGGGCGATCCCGTCTATACCGTGCAGAATGGCCGCATCGTCTTTGACGGCCAGGACATCACCGGGCTCACCACCGACAAGCGCTCGCGCGCCGGCCTGTTCCTGAGCTTCCAGGCCCCGGTCGAGATCCCCGGCGTGCCACTGTCGAGCTTTTTGCGCGCCAGTATCGCCGGCCGCCCCGGCCTGGAGATGAAGGGCAAGGAATTCCGTCGTCGCGTCAAGGAGCTCGCGGCCGAGCTTAACATGGATACCTCCTACCTCAACCGTGAGCTGGGCGTGGGCTTCTCGGGCGGCGAGAAAAAGAAGGTCGAGATGCTCCAGCTTCTGCTGCTGCAGCCCAAGCTCGCCATCCTAGACGAGACCGACTCCGGCCTGGACGTCGACGCGCTTTCCACCGTCAGCCACGGCATGGACGCCTACCGCAAGAGCTGCGACGGCTCCATGCTTATCATCACGCACAACACGCGCATCCTGGAGCACTTGGATGTCGACCGCGTCCACGTTATGGTCAAGGGTCACATCGTGCGCGAGGACGACGCCTCGCTCATCCCCTGGATCGACAAGAACGGCTTTGAAACCTTCGAGCGCGAGGCAGCCGAGCAGCGCGCCCAGGCCGAGGCCGCCGCTGCCGAGCAGCAGGCGTAAAGGGGCGACGCAATGACCAAGAACCGCACCGAGGTCGCGGACATCGACCGCAGCCTCTACGACTTTACCTATGGCGAGGAGGGATTCGAGCGCCTCGACGCCGGCATCACGCCCGACATTGTGCGCGAGATCAGCGCCAAGAAGGACGAGCCACAGTGGATGCTCGATCTGCGCTTAAAGTCCCTCGAGATCTTCAATCGTTTTCCCGACCCGACGTGGGGCCCCTCCATCGAGGGCCTGGACATGGACAACATCGTCACCTACGTCAAGCCCAACACCGACCAAAAGCACGACTGGGAGTCGGTGCCCGACGACATCAAGAACACCTTTGAGCGCCTGGGCATCCCCGAGGCCGAGCGCAGCTACCTGGCGGGCGTCGGCGCGCAGTACGACTCCGAGCTGGTCTACCACAACATGCAGGACACCGCGTCCAAGATGGGTATCGTCTATTCCGGCATCGAGGAGGCCCTGCACGACCCGCAGTGGGAGCCGCTCATCCACGAGAAGTTTATGACGCTCATCCCGCCCACCGACCACAAGTTTGCGGCCCTGCACGGCGCCGTATGGTCGGGCGGCTCGTTTGTCTACGTGCCCAAGGGCACCAAGTTGGACTTCCCGCTGCAGAGCTACTTCCGCCTTAACGCCAAGGGCGCCGGCCAGTTTGAGCACACGCTCATCATCGTCGAGGACGACGCCGACCTGCACTTCATCGAGGGTTGCTCCGCGCCCAAGTACAACGTTGCCAACCTCCACGCCGGCGCCGTCGAGCTCTTTGTGGGCAAGCGTGCGCACCTGCGCTACTCGACCATCGAGAACTGGTCCAAAAACATGTACAACCTCAACACCAAGCGTGCGCGCGTGGACGAGGATGGCGACATAGAGTGGATCAGTGGCTCCTTCGGCAGCCACGTGGGCTACCTCTACCCCATGAGTGTGCTCAACGGCCGCCGCGCCCGGTCGAGCTTTACCGGCATCACCTTTGCCGGCGCCGGGCAGAACCTCGATACCGGCTGTAAGGTCGTGCTCAACGCCCCCGAGACCTCGGCAACCGTCGAGACCAAGGGCATCTCCAAGAGCGGCGGCATTCAGACCTTCCGCAGCTCCATCGTGGCCACGCCCAAGGCCGAGGGTTCCAAGGCAACCGTGAGCTGCCAGTCGCTCATGCTCGACGACCAGAGCCGCTCCGACACCATCCCCGCCATGGACATCCGCGCCAAGAACGTCGACATCGGCCACGAGGCCACCATCGGCCGCATCGGCGACGACAAGGTGTTCTACCTGATGAGCCGCGGCATCTCGGAGGAAGAGGCCCGCACCATGATCGTCAACGGCTTTGCCAACCCGGTCTCCAAGGAGCTGCCGCTGGAGTACGCCGTCGAGATGAACAACCTGATCAAGCTCGAGATGGAAGGAGCGATCGGATAATGAAACAGGAAACCAACACCGCTGCCACCACGCTCGAGCAGGTCAACGCGATGCCCGCAGCAACCTGGGGCTGGCTCAAGATGAACCAGACCAAGCTCGAACTTTCGAACGAACTTGCCGCCGCTCCCACCGAGGCCGTTGAGGTCGAGGGCTTGGACGAGCAGCTTGCCGGCTCGGCCGACGCCTTCGACGCCGCCATGGACGCCATGGCCGAGCGCTTCCCCGAGCGCCGCGCCTCCGCCCCCGGCGACGCTGCCGACCGTGCCCGCATCACGCCCGAGACCGAGCTCGACGTGCCCGCCACCTCTGTCTACCAGGCCGGCGCCATCAAGCTCGAGG
>URUW01000070.1 GCA_900551205.1 uncultured Collinsella sp.
ACGGCCAGGTAGTAAGCGCAAGAAAGACCGGCCGGGCCGCCGCCGATCACGGCGACGCGCTTCCCGGTGTTGTCCACCACGTGCGGCTTGTGGTCGTTGAGGTCGCTATGCTCAACGGCAAAACGCTTGAGGGCGAGGATGTTCATGGGGTCGTCGACCATGCCACGGCGGCAGTGCATCTCGCAGGGATGCTCGCACACCAGGCCGCAGACGAGCGGCAGCGGATTGTTCTTGCGGATGACCTTGACGGCGTCGGCATAGCGGCCGGCCTCGACCAGCGAAATGTACCCGGGAATGTCGACGTGCGCCGGGCAGCCCGAAACGCACGGGACGCGGGCCTCGCGGTCAAAGCCGCAGGAGTGCTCGCGAATGTGGTGCTCAAAATCGTCGCGGAAGCCGCGAATGGCCGTGAGTGCCATGGCGCCAGCTTCGTAGCCGATGGCGCAGTCGCTCGAAAGGTAGATGGTGCGGGCGGTGCGCTCAATCAAGTTGAGCGTGGACTCGTCGGCGCGGCCCTCGAGCACATCGGCGAGCAGGTCGCTCAGCGCGCTCAGGCCCACGCGGCAGGGCGTGCACTTGCCGCAGCTCTGGGTGGAGCACAGATTGACGAGCGCTGCCGTAAACTCAACGGGGCACGGGGCGAGCGAACTCACCGCCAGACGACGTCCGAGCGCATCGTGCAGGTCGTCCATGACGGCCTGAGCGTGGCTGCGTTCCATTACGTGCAGTCGAGCCATAAGATCCCCTCTCACATGGCAGCCCGGAGGCGAGGCCGGGCGAAGTTGCTACACGCACAACACTGACCTAAAAAGTTGTTAGGTCTCCACGCAGTTCGGCAGGCGGTATGAAATGTCACCCTCGGCGGTGAAATAGAACATTACCGCAGATAAATGCCATATTTGATAAAACGCATTACCAAATGACAATGCCCCGTCCACGCAATCACGTGGACGGGGCATTGCTCTAGGTATGCGGCCAGCGACCCTGTTGCCTTTACTTAAGCTCGGGCCAGAAGTCCTTGTTGGCCTCGATCATGTCGTCGAGAACCTCCTTGGCGACCTTCATCGAAGGCACGGTCTTGTTCAGCGTAAAGGCCTTGAGCGCCTTCTCGTAAGAACCCTCGATCGTAGCCTCGACCACGAGCTTCTCGGAGTTCAGCTGCTGCATCATGAGGCCCTGCTGGAACAGAGGAATGTTGTCGCGGCTGATGACCTCGGGGCCATTCTTGCCAATGTAGGCAGGCAGCTCGACCATAGCGTCGTAGGGCATGTTGGGGATAGCGCCCTTGTTCTCGCAAATGACCAGGAAGCGCTGCTTGGTGTCGTTCTTCAGAGCGATAGCCAAATCGGCAATCCAGTCGCCGTGGCTGCCCGCATAGAACGTGCTCTCGTCGATCTCGCCCGTCTTCTCGTAGTGGTCGATGCCGTCGAAGAGGTTCTTCTCACGCGTCTCCTCAACCTCGTTAGCACGGGTGCGCTCGGGGTTGGAATGCTCGACGAACTCCTTCTGCTGCAGGTAGTAGTTCAGATACGTGTTGGGCAGGTACTCCGGGAAGCACTCCATGATCTCGTACTCGCCCTTCCAGACGTAGTACCAGCTGCCCTTGGTGTGGCGGTTCTGCTCGGGGTGCTCGTCAGTGGCCTCCTCGGGCTTCTTTGCCATGAGCGAGCCCATGCCCTTGAGGTAGGAGTCGGGCAGCAGAATCTCATGCTCCTTGATGTACTCGCGCAGCTGCGGGAGCACCTCCTCGCCCTTGTGGCGGATCGAGGTGAACCAACCAAAGTGGTTGAGGCCAAAGTAATCGTACTCGACATCCTTCTTGTCGATATCGAGTGCGGCGCAAACCACGTCGATGATCGCGATCGGCATGTCGCAGATGTTGATGATGCGAGCGTTGGGACGCAGCACGCGGCAGCCCTCGGACACGATGGCAGCAGGGTTGGAGTAGTTGAGAATCCAGTAGTCCTTCTTAGCGTACTTCTCAACGTCATCGATCAGCTCGACCATGGGGAAGATGGTGCGCATGCCGTAGGCAAGGCCGCCGCAACCGCAGGTCTCCTGGCCCACGCAGCCGTGACGCAGCGGAATCTTCTCGTCCTGCTCGCGCATGGCGTAGCCGCCCACGCGCATCTGGGCAAACACGAAGCTCGCGTCGGTAAAAGCCGTCTTTTTGTCGGTGGTCACCGTGAGCTTGATGTCCAGGCCGAGGTCCTCGTGCAGAATCCAGTCCACGAGCACGCCGATCTTGCGCTGGCGCTCCTCGTTGATGTCGTACAGACGAATCTCGTCAACGTCGAGCTCGTCCTTGCGCAGGGCGATGGACTTGACGATGCCGGGGGTAAAGGTGGATCCGCCACCACACAGAGTAATGATCATTGTTTACTGCTCCTTCTCAATTGCGTTTTCGACCTTGTCGCGCATCTCGGCGACCTTCATGCCAAAGATGATCTGGATATTGTTGCCGTTACGGTTGATGCCGCTGTTAGGCACATGGTTGATGAGGTTCTCATCGATGAGGTCCGGGTTCTTAACGTTCACGCGAAGACGCGTAAAGCAGTTCTCGAGCTCCTCGATGTTGTCCTTGCCGCCAAGACCTGCGACCAGGTCGGCAATACCTGCATCGACGCCCTCTGCGGGAGCTGCGGCAACAGCGCCCTGCTTCACCGCGACAGACGCGGCGGCCTCGCCCTCGGCAACGGACTCGGCGAGCTCGGACTCCTCCTCGCGGCCAGGCGTGTGGAGGTTGAGCTTCTTAATCAGGAAGGTGAAGAGGAAGAAGTACAGAGCGGCGTTGACGACTCCGAGCACGAGCATCATCGGCCAGTTGGTCTTATCGACACCGAGGACCAGGTTGGAAACCACGATGTTGATGATGCCGCCTGCAGTCGAAGCGGGCACGGAGAGGACCTTGAGCAGGACCAGGAAGATACCGGAAAGAACCGAGTGAACGACAAAGAGCACGGGAGCGGCAAAGACAAAGAGGAAGTCCATGGGCTCGGTGACACAGGAGAGCACGGCGGTGATGATCAGCGGGATGATAACGGCCTTGGTCTTATCCTTGTTCCCCTTGTAAGCGGTGAAGATAAAGGCGAGACCGATACCGATGTAGGGCCACAGGTTGTTGAAGGTGTAGCTGTTGAAGTAGGTGCTATCGGAGAAGGGCTGGCCCGTCATTGCCATCTCGGCGACACGGATGGGATAGGCGCCGGCGATAACCTGATCACCCAGCGTCAGGGTGCCACCCACATCGGAGAACTGGAACGGAGTGTAGATGAGGTGGTGCAGGCCGGTGGGAACGAGCAGCTTGTTGAGCATGCCGTAGATAAACAGACCGATGTTGCCCGACTCCTTAATGATGCCGGCAACGGAGGAGATGGCGCCCTGAACCGGAGGCCAAACGATGCAGAAGCCAGCGCCCATGATCCAGGAGATGATGATCATGATCAGGAACGGAAAACGAACGCCCGAGAACATCGAAAGGGCAATGGGGAACTGCTTGTTCGAGTACTTGTTGAACACGGCACCGGTGATGCAACCAAGAATGATGCCGCCAAACACGCCGGTATCGAGCACCTGAATGCCCATAACGGTGCTCTGGCCGGTTCCGGTAAGGCCGAGCATGCCGCTCGCTTCGGCAAGAGAGCCGGTGGCGTTGAGCACGATGTTGTTAGCCTGCAGGAACAGGAAGAACGACATCAGGGCGATAAGCGAAGCATGGCCCTTGTTCTTCTTTGCCATGGCGCCGGCGATGCCCACGCAGAACAGAATCGAGAGGTTGTTGATGATAAACATCAGCGACTGATAGACAACGGCGCCCACAAGCTGGAACGGACCGGAGCCCAGTACGGGGATCACGGCGCAGATGGTCTTGTTGGTCAGAATAATGCCCACGATGAGCAGAATGCCGGCAACCGAGAGATACATCATCGGCTGAACGATCGACTTCGCGAACACCTCCAACGGCGCTTTGAAATTGAACTTCTTTTTTGCGGTCATAGCGGTACTCCCTTTCCTTTTCCGCAAATTAAGACAGATGTGCCCTGGACAAGGCCATAAGCCCTGCCTTATATCAATCGATGTGTGGGCACGTTATGCCTAGAGACCAGGTTCTCCAAGCAGGTTAACAATGTGATATGCGAGATAGCTCTTCTCGGCATCGGTAACGACAACGTTATAGGTAGACGACAAGTGGGCAGCTATGGCGTCCGCGCACGAGAATGCGCACGGATACGCCGTTTCATCGATTCGGAACAGCGCGTCGCCATTGATTTGCCCGGCCGCAGGATCGAGCGCTCGCTGTGCGAAAAACTGCAGGTGACGAACGAAACGTTCGTAAGGCAGCGAGGTGTCATCGAGGGTCGTAGCATAGCGCTCGGAAACAATCGCAAGCACGTCGCGAACAAGCTGGACCGAGATGATGAGACGGTCGGAGCGTTGCGGCATGGTGGCGTTGACGATATGCAAGGTAATGAAACCCTGCTCCTCCTCGCTCATCTCGATGCCCAGGTAGTCCTTGATGATCTGCAGCGCACGGCCCGCAAGCGCGTACTCCTTGCGATAGAACTGCTGAATCTCAAGCAGCAGCGGGTTCTCGCAGCGAACGCCCTTGCGCTCACGATCGAGGGCAAGGCTGATATGGTCTGCGAGAGCAATGAGAATCTTGTCGTTGATATCAACATTGAGCTCTCGACGGAGCATCTGAACAATGTCCTCGGAAATCACGAGGTTGACGGTGGGAATGGACTCCAAAAGATGTGCCAAGCGGTCAATCGTACGCGAATCCTGAGAAGTTCCCTCCTGCAACGCGTAGGTCTTTTCGACCGATGCCTCGTCGATGGCATCGCCGGCATGACGGCCAAAGCAGAGGCCTCGACCGATGACAATGAGCTCGAAGCCATCGTCCGAAGTGACCATTGCGACGTTATTGTTGAAAACTCGCTTGATAACCACGGTACCCACCACAAGAATTTACTCGGAAAGCCAGACGACAGGCTCTTTAACAGTAACAGGGCCGGAAGCGTGCTCACGAAGAGTCGAGTTCTCCGAACGCTCGCATACAATAACGAAGACCGTGGGATCGAAGCCGGCGGCGCGGACCGCGTCGAAATCGACCTCGACGAGGGGCTGGCCCGCGTCGACATGGTCACCCTGGGCAACAAGCGCATGGAAGCCCTTGCCCTCAAGTTTAACAGTGTCGATTCCGATATGCAGCATCACCTGAGCAGAGCTGTCGTCGGACATGATGCCCAGCGCGTGCTCGGTCGGAAACAGCGCCGCGACGGTACCGGAAACAGGAGCGCACACCGTTCCCTCTTGGGGAACCACGGCAACGCCATCGCCCACCGCACGGCTGCTAAAAGCGGGATCATTGGTTTTTTCTAGATTAACAAGCTCGCCGGAAACAGGGGCGAGGATTTCGAACTCGGAAGTCGCAGTCGTCTGCTTGTCCGAGCCACCCATAAGGCGAGAAAAGAAACCCATGGTGACATGTCCCTTCATAAATATAGCCCAACCAAAATCAAACGAATGCATCCATAGAGACACACCCGTTCAAAGACTTTGGTTAGGCCCACGTCCGAGGGACTCGGTAACCTTCCGCATTTCTTTTTACGGGAGCTATTGTAGACAAGCCCAAAGCCAGAACAATCATTATGACCGGTGAGCGGTATTATTTCTTCGATAAACGGTATTTAGGCGGCACTTAGGGGCGTTCCTTTCCCGCCGGCACCCAGGGGCACTCCTCACTCTGGTGCGTTGGGAACAGGTTTGTTTGCACCAGGTTGGTGCAGATTAACCTGTCCCCAATGCACCAATTTCGTATGCACTAGATGAAGGGCTCGCATTCCTTCCGCACGACGCAAGCCTTGCTCAGCATCTGGGAAACAGCGGATAGCTTGTTGGGATCAAGCTTGCGAGCGCCTCGCGGACATACGGCAATGCAGCGCATGCAGGAGATGCACGCCTCGCCAGCTGCTCGCTTGGGGTCGCCCTTGTCGATAGCACAAACGGGGCACGCCGCGGCGCATGCACCGCAGGAGACGCAATCCTCTGTTGCCTCGGGTGCCATGCGGTGACCTCCGGCTTGTTTATAAGGACGATTGCCGGGAATAGAGGGCTCGGATGCATCCTCAGTCAACAGCTTTTGCTGAATTTGCTGCGCAAACTCTGCGAGCTGCGCCACATCCTGCGCATCCGGTCGCCCAGCAGCAAACTGACGAGCAACGGAATGCTCAGCAATAGCAGAAACCGCTGCAACCACCCTAAATCCGGCGCGCTTCGCAACGTCCTCCAGCTCTACGAGCGTGTCCTCAAACGCGCGGTTTCCGTATACACAAACCAAAACAGCCCGAGCCCCGTTGCCGCGCACTATGCCCAACCGGTCAGCCACCACAGCCGGGATTCTACCGGCATACGCCGGCACAGAGATTACGGCCACGTCGTCCTCAGTCATCGAGACAGCGCTGAAATCTAGCCCGCTATCGGTCAGATCGACGGTAACGGTCTTTTTGTCCAGCGCCCCGGCCACAAGGCCAGACACCTTCCGCGTTCCACCCGTCGGACTAAACACAATTTCGAATACGCTCATCTAGACACCCTCCCCCTACGCCTGGCAACGCGTCAAGCCGTTTTCACATCCAGCCAGAGTATACGGCACGTAGGGTCCCCGTTTTAATGCACCAAGCACCCCAATGCACCCACCCTACGCTGTCTGCCTCTTCGTTTTGTATAAATTACGGTACAGATTGTATATATTTACGGGATACCGCCGTGTTCTCCCGAGGTACCCCATCCTGGCCCGTGCAAAAAACGGAGTATTCTGCAACGTGACCGCGCCAGCACCGCCGCGGGTGGGCAAAACTGTAGGGCGCCGTATCATTTTAAGTCCCGACATGGCGAGAATAACGCGTCCCTGCTCCGGAAAACGGCGAAATCTGGCTCAAAACGCTCGCTAGGGATATCCGAAGACCACCGTTGGCGACGTCGAATCATATGCAGACAACTCGAACTACAGAATACTCCAAAAAATGCACGGTGCACCCCATGGGACCCATTGCCGCATGGCAGGAAACAGGCCCACGGCATCCTCTAGATGCATTCCCGAGGAAATCACATTTGAACTAGCGATCGGATACGGCAAACAAAAAGGGCCCCGAGCGTAGTTGCTCAGGGCCCTTGGTTCACCTCGCTCTAGCGCGCGACGCGTATGTTACTTGCGCTTGCCGCCGCCGTCGCCGGGACGACGGGAGCTGCCGCCGCGCTTGCCGCCACGGCTGTTACCATAGCTGCCACGGTTATCGCGACCGCCGGCGCGGCCTCCACGGGAACCGGCTTGGTTGCCGCCGCGACCACCACGGTAGCCGCCGCGACGCTCTTCGCGGGTATCGTCGTAGTTGCGCCAGTCATCGCGACGATCGCGGCTGGCACGCGGGTCGCGACGATCGCGCGACTCATTCGAACGACCGGCGCCGCTGCGGCCACCGTTGCCACGAGCGCCCTCGCGACGCTCACCACCGCGGCCGCCCTCGCGGCCTCCGCGCTCGTCAAAGCGCTTGCCGCCGCGGGACTCGCCGCCGCGGGTACCACGCTCGTCACCCGAACCACGGCCTTCGCCGCCGCGACGCTCATCGCGCCCGCCGCGCTCGCCATCGCGACCGGAGCGACGACGGTCACCCGAGCCGCGCTTGCCGCCGCGCGAACCACGGCCCTCGTCCTCGCGCTCAACACGACGACGACCGCCACGGTCCTCGTCCTCACGGCGACGGCGGTGTGCCTCGCCCTGGAACTGCTTGGCACGACGCTCGGCACGGTTGCCGCGCGGTCCCTGCTCAACAGCACCGGCCCGCTCCTCGGCAGCTACCTCGCGGGCCACGCTCTCCACAGCCTCGTCCACGCGAGCCTGAACGCCCTCGCGCACGCGGGTCTTGCCGCCGCGCTTGGGACGGCTCGGACGCTCGCCGTCGCCGCGACGCTCATCGCGACCGCGGTTGGAACGACCGGCCACATCGCCGTAATCGTCGCCGTTGCGCTTGCCGTCGCGACGCGCTTGCTCGAGTTTCTTCTTGCTCTTGGACTTGCCGCGCTTGGTCTTCTTCTTCACCTTAAAGGCGGCAGGATCGCGCTCGGGGTCAACGGCGGGCGGGTTGGGACCCACGTGCAGGTCGCCCGCTTCGTAAATATCGGCCGTCTTGTCCATGAGCTTCTCAATCTCGTAGAACTCGTCGACGTCCTGCTCGGTCACAAACGTAATGGCCCAGCCCAGCTCGCCGGCGCGGCCCGTACGGCCAATGCGGTGGATATAGTCGGTCGGCTCGGCCGGCACGTCGAAGTTCACGACGTAGCGCACGTCGCTAATGTCGATGCCGCGGGCGAGAACATCGGTTGCCACCAGCACGTCGACGGTGCCGTCGCGGAAAGCTGAAAGCGCGCGCTCGCGCTGGGCCTGGCTACGGTTGCCGTGAATCGCGGCAGCCTTGATGCCCTTACGCTCCAGACGACGGCAGCAGCTGTCGGCGCGGTGCTTGGTGCGCATAAAGACGATGGTGCGCTCCGGGCCCTCCTTCTTGAGGAACTCGGGCAGCAGGTTGTTCTTGGCCTCGATGGACACCGGGAACACAAACTGGTCGACGGTGTCGGCGGTCGACGTGGCGGGCGCGATCTCCACGCGAGCCGGATCG
>URUW01000071.1 GCA_900551205.1 uncultured Collinsella sp.
GACGCCCTTGATGGTGGCACCACCGGGCGAGCATACGGCATCCTTCATCGCCGCAGGATGCTGGCCAGTTGCAAGCTGCAGCTTTGCCGTACCCAGCACCATCTGGCTCACAATGCGATAAGCATCCGCACGCGGGATACCGTGCTTGACCGCCGCATCGCCCAGGGCCTCGATTGCCATAGCGACAAATGCCGGAGCGCAACCACCCACCGTGCCGCCCACGAACAGCAGGCTCGTGTCGAGCTCAACCACCGTGCCAAGCTTGCCAAGTAGATCGAGCACCACAGCGCGCCGCTCGTCATTGAGCGTCGAAGCCTTCTCGCAGGCGATGACGCCCTCACCCACTGAAACCGGCGTGTTGGGCACCGTCGAGATATGCGCGACGTCCGGCAGGACCTGCTCCCACTTGGCACTGTCCCAGGTCCAGGCAACCGACAGAACGACCTTTTTGGCAAGAGCATACTTGAGCGAGGCTAATGCCTTCTCGATCATGTACGGCTTGACCGCAGCGACCACGATATCGGATGCGGCGACAACCTCGGCGGCATCGTGGCAAGCGGCCATCCCGCGCGCCTCACAGCGCTCAACCAGTGCGTCGTAGCGACCCGCGCAGGCGCACATGTCGCTCGCAGCTACACCGGCAGCGATCCAGCCATCGGCCATAGCGCTCGCCATATTGCCAAAACCGACAAATCCAATCTTCATATCGCATAGTCCTTTCAGACACATTCCTCAAAACGAAAGGTATTGTCCCACGCCATTGTTTCGTATTGCCGACCTATTTGTGATACGGCTCGCCCCGACTGATCTTGCAGGCACGGTAAATCTGCTCCAGCAGCACCACACGCGCCAGGTTATGCGGCAAGGTAATGCGTCCAAAGCTGAGCATCTCGTCGGCTCGTGCGCGCACGTCATCGCTCACGCCGTCCGAACCGCCGATTACAAAGGCAATGTCGCTGCTGCCTCGCAGCATAAGATCGTCGAGCCTCGCCGAAAACTCCTCGCTCGAGCGCTCCTTGCCCTCGATAGCCAGCAGGATCACATGCGCTCGAGATGGCAAGGCGGCAAGAATCGCCGCCCCCTCCTTGTCGCGCGCGGCATCCACGCCGCCCGCCTTAGCCGGGTCGATATCGGCCACCTCGCGGATATCCACCTTGGCATAGGCACCTAGGCGCTTGGTGTACTCAGCGCAGGCATCCTTCCAAAAGCGCTCTTTGAGCTTGCCAACACAAACGACGGTGTATTTCACGCGCGTCTACTCCTTCGAACCGTTTTGAACTTTGCCGGCGGTCAGCATCTGCTCGAACATCGAGGCCGACTGCGAAAAGTCACTCGGTAGCACGACCGTCGAGGCTTTACCCGTGCGAGCGAACTCCGTCATCATCTCGGACCACTGCGTAAACATGAACAGCTGGTTGGCCTCATCGTTGCCAACACCTGTCTCCTGGATAATCTCGAGCGAGTCCTTAATGCCCAGCGCGATCGCCTTGCGCTGGTTGGCGATGCCCTCGCCCGCCTTTTCCATAGCCTCGGCCTCGGCGGTCGCCTCGGTGACGCGCTTGATGCGGTCTGCCTCGGCGAGCTCCTGTGCCGCAGCGCGCTTGCGCTGGGCGGCGTTGATGTCGTTCATGGAGTTCTCGACCTCGGTCGGCAGTGCGATTTTGGTGATGAGCGTCGACACGAGGGTGAAGCCGTAGGCGGCCATCTGCTCGGACACAGTGGCGTTAACATCCTTGGCAATGTCATCCTTCTTGGCAAAGACCTCATCGAGTGTGTAGACGGGAATCGAAGAGCGCAGGGCGTCGGTGATGAAGTCGCGCATCTGGTCGACGGGCTCCTGCAGCATATAGTAGCTCTTGTAGATGCCCGAATCCGCCGGGCCAGCACCCATGTCATAGCTCACGTGATATTGAGCCGAGACCTCGAGGCCGATGGTCACATTGTCCTGAGTCTTAACGTCGATACCAAAACCGTTTTTCATCGTGCGCAGGCTCACCGTGGCAGCTTTACGGTCGACTACGGGCACCTTCATGTGGAAGCCCGCGTTGACGATGCGGTTGAACTTGCCTAAGCGTTCGATGATCACAGCATGCTGCTGTTCAACGACATAGCAGGCGCTGGGAAGCAGCAGCAACAAGATGATGATGGGAATCAAAAGGCTGGTAAGGGCGGCGATGATACCGGAAAACAGCATGGTCTCTCCTCTGATAGGCACACGTTGCCATTAGGATACCCGTCCAAGGAGATCGTGCATAACAAAAAAGCCCCCATTGCTGGGAGCTCTTTCATTTAATGGTGCGGGCGAAAGGACGTCCGCGTATCCGCTTCGCGGATCCGCACCGGCATCGGCCGCCTGCCGGCGTCCTTGCCAGCTCGCTAAAAACGCTCCGCGTTTTCTTGACGCTCGCTCCTTCGCAGGTTCAAGTCCCCGCGATGGGCACATAACAAAAAAGCTCCCATTGCTGGGAGCTCTTTCATTTAATGGTGCGGGCGAAAGGACTTGAACCTTCATGGGGTTGCCCCCATACGGACCTGAACCGTACGCGTCTGCCAATTCCGCCACGCCCGCGTGCAGGAATTAGAATAACGGAGCGCCATCGCGAACGCAAGAACTATTTTTGAAAAAGTTTGCAGGCATTTTCCCAAGCGGCCTGCGCAATCGCCTCAGCATCCTCGTCGGTACGATCGACACGGTCGTTAACCAGCGCGTTTGCCGTAATGGAGATCATTGCGGGCTCCGCGGATGGGCTCCGGAGCCATATACGGGCAATCCGTCTCGAACAAAATGCGGTCGAGCGGGGTCGCCGCAAATGCCTCGCGCACGTCGTCGTTGCGCTTAAAGGTGGCCGCACCACCATAGGCGATATAGCAGCCCAGCTTCACAAAGCGCTCCATCGTGGCGCGGTCCTCGCCAAAGCAGTGCAGCACACAACCGGCCTGGGGCACGCCCACCTCACGAAGCACGTTGTACGCATCCATATGCGAGGTGCGCTCCCCATCCGAGTCCTCGTGCCGCAGGTGCAACTCCACCGGCACGTTACGGCACGCGGCAAGCTCGAGCTGGCGCGCCATGCAGTCAATCTGCACGTTATGAGGTGCCGGCGCGATATCGTCATCATAGTCCATGTGGTAGTCCAGGCCGATTTCGCCAATACCGGCGCATAAGGGGTCATCGAGTGCGGCAACGACCTGTGCGTGAACGTCGTCGGTATAGTCCGGCGCGCCATACGGATGCACGCCGGCAAGATACTTGATCTGCGGGATATCCTGCATCGGCAGAATCTCGCGCGTCAGCCAGTCGCTATAGTCCGTCACGCTGCGCTTATCGGCAATGGGATCGAAGACCGTCACCAACAGGTCGATGCCCGCGGCTTTGGCGCGCACGAGTGTCTCGGGCACTTCTTTGCCCCAAAACGGAAGCAGATGCGCATGCGTGTCAGCAAGCGGTGCCAAGGGCACGGGACAAGCAACCGTCTTCTTTTTCTTGGTAAACGTCACGCGTTCGGCATTAGGCATCATGGATTAGCTCCTGGGCCAGACGGACAAAGTCGGCAACATCAAGCGTCTCGGCGCGCGTGGTGGGTGCGATACCGCAAGCCTCAAAGGCGGCATCGAGCACGTCCTTGGCAAAACCGTTGGCGCTCATGGAATTGCGGATGGTCTTGCGACGCTGAGCAAATGCAGCGTCAATCACGCGGGCCACAAATTCGCGATCGAGTTCTTCGGGCACCACACCGTCAACACGGTCGATACGCACGACGGCCGAGTCCACGTGCGGCGCCGGCATAAAGCAACGCGGCGGCACCTCAAAGCGACCCGTCACCTGCGCATACAGGCCGAGCTTTGCCGTATAGCCGCCATAGGTCTTGTTGCCCGGCACTGCGGCAATGCGATCGGCAACCTCCTTTTGCACCATGACGACAGCGCGCTTAAGCGCGGGCATCGTCTGGAAGAACTGAAGAATGATCGTCGCCGCCACGTTATAGGGCAGATTCGCGACAAACACCGTGGGTTCACCACCGGCGGCCTGCTCAATCTGCTCCGGCGTCACCTTGAGCGCATCGCCCATGATAAAGCGGAAGTTGGCATAGTCGGCGGCGTGGGCATCGAGCACCGGCTCAAGCTCGGGATCGGCCTCAATGGACGTAACGCACGCCGCTTCCTGCAGTAACGCAAGTGTCAACGTTCCACAACCCGGACCCACCTCGAGTACGCGCTCGTCACCTGCAAGCTCGGCAAGCTCGCAGATACGCTCGATCACATGATTGTCGATTAGAAAGTTCTGGCCCAGGCGATGCTTGGTCGCAAGGCCAAACTCCTCCAGCAGCTCCCTGGTGGCCGTGGGGTTTGCCAAAGGCGAAGTTGTCATGGTTGCCTCCTTAGCATGATGGCGGCGTCTTGAAACAAAAGGGCATGGACCGTGGCGGCCATGCCCTTACAGCTAAACAGCAAATTGCCGATATGGCGCTCGCGCGGTCTCTACGCCAGACGCGGGAACAGCGGATCGCCCTTCTCGACGGGCTGACCACCAGCAAGCAGGCCCCAAGCGCAAATGCCCTTGAGGTCGTCGCTCGCGGCCTCGCCCTCACAGGACAGGCGGCGCAGAGCCTCGACAGAAGTCTGAGGCATGAGCGGCATCAGCAGGTGGGCGGCGATGCGGATGGCCTCGAGCAGGTTGTAAATCACAAATGCCAGCTCGTCAGCCTTGGCCTCGTCCTTGGCAAGCGCCCAGGGCTCGGAGTCCTCGATGTAGTGGTTGGCGGCATGGATGAGCTCCATGACCTCATCCTTGGCTCCGCCGTAATCGAGCATGTCCATCTTGGCCATGTAGCGCTCGACCAAACCGTCGGCAATCTTTGCCAGCGGGTTATCGAACGCGTCGGCAGACGCCGGTTTAGCCGGGGCGCAGCCGTCAAAGTACTTTGTGCTCATGTTGAGCGAGCGCGAAATGAGGTTGCCCCAGCTGTTGGCCAGATCGGCGTTGTAGACCTGCTCCATGCGATCGAAGCTGATGGCGCCGTCGGTGCCGGGGACCACGTCGGTCATAAAGTAATAGCGATAGCCCTCAACGCCCAGCATGTCGATAACGTCCTGCGGAGCGATGGCGTTACCGCGGCTCTTGGACATCTTCTCGGCCTTGCCGGTCTCGGCATTGCGCACGGTCAGGAAGCCGTGGGCAAAGACGTGCTCGGGCAGGGCCTCGCCGATGGCCATGAGCATGGCGGGCCAAATGACGCAGTGGAAGCGGATGATGTCCTTACCCACGATGTGGAACTGCGCGGGCCAGCGATAGGCCAGCTCGGCACGCGCCTCGTCGGTGTCGACACCGTAGCCGACGGCCGTCATATAGTTGAGCAGCGCATCGAACCACACGTAGGTCACGTGACCCTCGTCAAACGGGACCTGAATGCCCCAGTCAAAGCTCGTGCGGCTCACGGAAAGGTCGTTAAGGCCGCCCTCGACAAAGCTACGTACCTCGTTCATGCGGAACGCAGGCTCGACAAAGTCGGGGTGCTCGTCATAGAGCTTGAGAAGCTTGTCCTGGAAGGCGGAAAGCTTAAAGAAGTAGGACTCCTCCTGCACGCGCTCAAGCGGACGGTGGCAGTCGGGGCATAGATGCTGGCCGACGCTGCCGTACTCCTCGTCGCCCTTCTGGACCTGCGTATCAGTGAAGTAGGTCTCGTCAGGCACGCAATACCAACCGTCGTAGCTGCCCTTATACAGGTAACCGGACTCCTTCATGCGCTCCCACAGATACTGCACGGCATGATGCTGGCGCGGCTCGGTGGTGCGAATGAAGTCGTCGTTGGAAATCTCGAGCTTGCTCCAAAGCTCCTTGAAGTGCGGGGCCTGGCTATCGGTCCACTCCTGCGGCGTCATGCCATGCTTGGCTGCGGCCTCGGCGACCTTCTCGCCGTGCTCGTCCATGCCGGTCAGGAACTTGACGTTATAGCCGGCGGAACGGCGATAGCGAGCCTGAACGTCGGCGATGATGGTGGAATAAGCCGTGCCCAGGTGCGGATCGGCGTTGACGTAGTAGATGGGCGTCGTGATAAAGAACGAAGGCTTGCTTTGATCCATGGGGTTTGTCCTCCAGAAAAACGTTGCATACAGGGGATGATTCTAGCGCAAGGGCTGGATATCCTCCATCTATTGCATATCGAGCACCATGGCATAGACATCGCGCTTGCGGCGCGAATACTTCTGAGACAGGCGCTTGGCCACCGCAGACGCGGGCTCCCCCTCCTCGAGCGCGGCGCGGATATCCTCGCGCAGGGCCTCGTCGGGATCCGCTACCGCGGCGCCAACCGGCGCGATACCGGCCTCCTCATCCTCGCTCGGTGGCGCGATGACCAGCGCAATCTCGCCCTTTACCTCGCCGCGAGCACGCAGCTCCTCGGCAAGCTGGTCAGCGGGCCCGCGCAAGACCTCCTCGTGCAGCTTGGTGAGTTCGCGGCAGACGGCAACCTCACGCTGGGGAAAGACCTCCGCCACGGCCTCGAGCGTCGCCACGATGCGATGTGGAGACTCGTAGAAGATGAGTGCGCCGGGCACCACGGCAAGGCGCTGCAAACGGCGCACACGGTCGCCGTGCTTTCGGCCCAAAAAGCCCTCGAAGAAAAAATGCTCGCAGGGAATGCCGGACGAAACGAGCGCCGTGACGCAAGCAGAGGGCCCGGGAATAACTTCGACGGGCACATCGGCCTCACGCGCCGCCTCGACCAGCGCCTGGCCGGGATCGGACACGCTCGGCATGCCGGCGTCCGAGGCAAAGGCGAGGGTCTCCCCCGCCAGCAGACGGTCGACCAGGCCGGCAGCGCGGCTAGCGATCACATTCTCATCGCAACGGACAAGCGGCTTGGAAATGCCCAGGTGCATCAGCAGCTTTGACGTCACACGCGTGTCTTCGCAGCAAATGACATCGGCAGCGGCAAAAGCCTCGCCAACGCGCGGGGACAGGTCGCCTAGGTTGCCGATGGGCGTGCCGACCACATAGAGTTTGCCCGTATGGGCGCTGTTTTGCGTCATATCAACCTATTCAATCATGCCGCGCTCGAGCGTACCGAGCGCCGCGCGGGCGTCCCATGCTGCAATGCGCTTCTCGGTCTTCCACGTTTGGAAGAACCAACCGGCAGCCGGCGCAAACGAAGCCAGCTGGTTGGCGATAAACACGCGCTCGTAGGCATTGCGGCCCTCGGGCGTAACCGACGAGTTGGCAAAGATCGCCGCACCCGACCATTCGCCCACCAGCACGGGGAACCCAGTCGAAATCGCCTCTTTGAGCTCGCGCTTGTTGCGCGAAATCGCCGTCGTCAGCCCGCGGGGGCTCGTGATGTCGAGCGCATGCTCGTCGCGGTAATGGTACAGGTGAAGGTCCATGTAGACGTTCTTGTACTTGGCGCCGCGCATAAAATGCTTCCACTCGCTGGGATGCCCCGACGACGAGAAGACGACGATCTTATCCTCGGGCATATACGAACGGACGAGCTCGTAGGCATCGCGATAGAAATTGCGCAGGTAGTGGGCCGGAATGCCATCCGTCATGGTAAAGAGGCTCTTGCGGACGCTCATCTGCGGCGTGTCCAGCAGCTCAATGCCCAGCAGGCTCTCGGCCTCGCCGTAGCGATCGGCCAGGCGCTCGAGCACGTCGAGTGCGACATGACGGCCATTGGTGGACGAATGCCACTCGGCAACAGCCTCTGGCGTAGTGGGCGAATCGTTGGAATCGCCCTGGCCACCGGGCACCGTTGCCAGGTCGAGCAGCACGCGGATGTCGTACTTGGCAGCCCACTCAATCGCACGGTCGATGTAGTCGACAACCGAGATGTAGGACGCATCGGACTCCTGCGAGCCAAAAGCATACCAGGGCACCGGCAGACGCACGGCATTGAGGCCGATCTGCGCCATACGGCGAAAATCGTCCTCACTCACAAACGTCTCGTAATGACGGCGCATGCGCTCGTTATAGGCGGCGGTGCCCATGGCCTCCTGCAGCTCGGCCGCATTGGATGCGCCGGTCGCCGCGTATAGCGACGGGGTCACCCAAGGCTCGGGAATAAACCAGCCAGAGAGATTAACGCCGAGTATCCTCTCCATCACTGCCCCCTTCGAATCGTGCAGGTCGAGCCTGCATCGTATTGCATAGGATAAGTATCGTTTTGAGTATACCCGCGTGTGCGGACAGGCGACCGAACGGTCTGTAAAGTGACGCGAAAGTGGGAGGAATGTCTGGGGCGGGCGGGCTCGGAATGGTGCGACGAGGTGTGTACGCGCGCCGGAGGCAGGCACCGGAAAGTGTGTCCCGTTCTGAGCCCTTATTCTGGGACGCAGTTTCCGCAGAACCCTACATAAAAGAAAAGGACCCCTTTGCAGAGGTCCTAGTCAATTCAAGGTGGCGGGGAAGGGAATCGAACCCCTGACACGAGGATTTTCAGTCCTCTGCTCTACCAACTGAGCTACCCAGCCATTTGAGGTGTGCCTTGTTTCAAGGCTTGATTAGTATAACCAAGGACGCGT
>URUW01000072.1 GCA_900551205.1 uncultured Collinsella sp.
CCGGCAAGAAGATGACCGCGCTCGCCGACAAGGTCGCCGACGAGGGCTACGACGCCGTGTTCCTGATGGGCGTCGGCGGCACCTGGGACGAGCTCATGCAGCTCGAGTACCTCATGAACAAGTTCGGCGACCGCGACCTCGAGGTCTACCTGATCCACGCCGCCGAGTGGAACGTCATGGGCCACAAGCGCATGACCGAGAAGTCCGTCGTGCTCACCGCCTCCGAGTCCGGAACCACCCCCGAGGTCCTCGAGGCCGTCAAGAAGATGAAGGGCATGGGCGTGCGCGTCTACGCCATGACCAAGCCCGAGGGCCCCATCGGCCAGGCTGTCGGCGCCGAGAACTGCGTCGCCATGGCTTCTGACCATGGTTCGGGCGGCTGTGAGAAGGGCTACTACCTCGCCGACTGCTTCGGCCTGCGCCTGCTCAACCGCCGCGGCTGCTTCCCCAAGTTTGACCTGTTTATCGAGCAGACCAAGGACATCTGGAAGGACATGCTCGATATCCGCAAGCGCTTCGAGCCGCGCGCCGAGGAGCTCGCCAAGAAGTACGCCCTGGCCCCCTACACCATGTTCATCGGCTCCGGCGCCCTGTGGGGCGAGACGATCCTGTTCTCGATGTGCATCCTGGAGGAGATGCAGTGGAAGCGCACCCGCTACATCACCTCGGCCGACTTCTTCCACGGCACCCTCGAGCTCGTGGAGCCCGGCGTCCCGGTCTTCCTGTTCATGGGCGAGGACGAGAACCGCAAGCTCGACGAGCGCGTCCGCGCGTTCCTCAACCGCGGCGTGACCGGCGACACCGACATCAACATCATCGACACCGCCGAGTTCGCGATCCCCGGCCTTGACGACGAGTTCCGCGTCATCGTGTCTCCGTGGATCCTTTCCTCGCTGATCACCGATCGCCTTGCCGCTTACTACGAGACGGTCACCAAGCACAACCTCAACTACCGTCGCTACTATCACCAGTTCGACTACTAATAGTTGACCACTCATTTAAGAAGCACCCTGCCCGGGCGCATGCGTCCGGGCATTTTTATGCCGAAATTCGCTAGGAAGGGGATCGAATGAGGCAGTTTATCGTGGCGTCCCATGCTCATTTCGCGTCTGGAATCGTCGAGAGCATCGGCCTGCTTTCCGGTGAGCGCGAAAACGTCCATGCGCTCTCTATGTATGTCGACGGAAACGAGGACCTGTCCAAGGAGGCTGCAGCGATTCTGGACGGCTTTGCCGCGGACGACGAAGTTGTCGTGTGCACTGACCTCTTTGGCGGCAGCGTCAACAACGAGTTCACCAAGATCGTCCAGACGCGTCCCAACACGCACCTCGTGACCAATATGAACTTGCCACTCCTTATTCAGCTGCTGTTCGTACCCGATTCCACTCCGATCGACGAGGCCATTCGCCAGATCGTCGAGGCGGACGACACTAAGGTCAAGTACGTCAACGACCTGCTGGGGCAGGCCGAACTCGATGAGTTTTAATCGTTAGGAGCACATCATGATTCAGATGATTCGTGTAGATTATCGACTGCTTCACGGCCAGGTTGCCGTTAGCTGGACCTCGGCTCTGGGTGCCGACTGCATCCTGTTAGTGAGCGACACGGTCCTCAATGACAAGCTTCGTCTGCAGGCCCTGTCCCTTGCAAAGCCCGAAGGATGCAAGGTCGTCGTCAAAAACACCGAGGATGCTGTCAAGGCGCTCCAGAGCGGTGTGACCGATAAGTACAAACTCTTCGTGGTTTGCGAGACGATTCAGCAGGCCGGTGCCGTCGCCAAGGCGATGGGAGTCAAGAAGATCAACCTCGGCAACGTTGCCTTTAGCGAGAATGCCCGCCAGGTCTCGACGAGCGTGTTCCTCACGCCCGAGAACGAGGCCTACGTGAAGGAGCTGCTCGGCGAGGGCTATGAACTGTTCATTCAGATGATTCCGGCAGATGCGAAGACTGACGCCGCGAAGGTCATCGGTTAGGGGCCGTCATGGTTATCAAGACAATCCTGATTTTCCTTATTGCCCTTTTGGGTTATTCCGAGTGGCTGACGGGCACGAGCTACCTCCAGCGCCCGATCGTGCTCGGACCTCTGGTTGGCCTTGTCATGGGCGACATGGTGACCGGCACGATCATGGGCGCCACGATGGAGCTTGCCATGGTCGGCGCCATCTCGGTCGGCGCCTATAACCCGCCCGATACGATTTCCGGCACTATCCTGGGCGTATCTCTTGCCATGCAGGCCGGCGCGGACGCTTCGGCGGCCCTGACCCTGGGTATTCCTATCGCCACGATCGTCCTGGCGCTCGACACGGCCCTGGGCCAACCGGTCATGCTGCTGCTGGTGCACCGTATCGACAAAAACGTCGAGGACGGAGACACCAAGGCCATCACGCGCAACATGCTCATCGCCGGTTACGCGCAGAGCTGGTGCGGCCTGCTGATTATTCCCCTGGCATTCTTCTTTGGTGCCGATGCTGTTGCCAGCCTGCTCAACATCATCCCCGATTTCGTTCAGACCGGCATGGATGTCGCCGCCGCCTTCTTGCCCGCACTCGGCTTTGCGATGCTGGCGCAGATGATTATGAACAAAACAGTGGCTCCGTTCTTCTTCGCTGGCTTCTTCCTCGTCGCCTACTTTGGCATTAGCACGACGGGCGTGGCGATCTTTGCCGCGATCATCGTCGTCGCGATGACGGTTTTGGGTGATAAGAAAAAAGCGGAGCAGCCCGCAGCAGCAACCGAGGATCCTGCGATTGGGAGTGGGTTCGATGAGTTTTAAGTTTGAGTCTTCTTACGACGGGCTGATTTCCCGCGCAGACCTTAAGAAGCTGTTCTGGCGCTCGATTCCCTATGAGCATTCCTGGAACTACGAGCGTATGGGCCATATCGGCTTTATGTGGGCCCTTATGCCGATCCTTCGCAAGCTGTATCCGCAGGATGCGGACTTTAAGGCCACCCTTAAGCGCCATATGGAGCTCTATAACGTCACGCCGTACATCTCGACGCTTCCCATGTCCATCGCCGCTGCAATGGAGGAGGTCAACGCTACTGACGATAGCTTTGACACGAGCGCGATCTCTAATGTCAAGCTTGCTTTGATGGGGCCGCTGTCCGGCGTGGGCGATGCTTTCTACTGGGGCACGCTGCGAATTTTGGCAACGGGTGTCGGCACGTCGCTAGCGCTGCAGGGCTCTATTCTTGGCCCGATTTTGTTCCTGCTCGTGTTCAACGTTCCTCACTACATCATCCGTTACCTGCTGACGTTTGTGGGATATCGCTTTGGCTCGGACATGATCAGCAAGGTCCAGGAATCGGGCATTATGGACACGATCGTCAAGATGGCCTCTATCATGGGTGCTATGACCATGGAGATGGTCACCGTGGACATTCCGCTCATGGTCGGTGCGGGCGATGGTGCTCAGACGCTCGCCGAGCTGCTCAACGGAATCTTCCCGGGCTTTGTCACGATGGGGCTGTTTGGAATTGTCTATCTCATGCTCAAGAAGAAGATGAATCCGCTGCTCATCATGCTTGTGATCCTGCTCGTGAGTATCGCTGGCGCGTTCTTTGGAGTGCTTGGTGTCCAGTAGGGTATCCGTCATAATGAAAACAATGTAAGAGGGGGCGTCGCGCACACTGTGCTGCGGCGCCCTTTTGCCGAAAGGTGGACAAGATGGAGTATCCGCAGCTTGCCGTCATGAATATCAGCCATCGTTATTTTGACCTTGAGGAATTCTTTTCTTCGGCAGCGGCCTCGGGCTATACGTGTTGCGAGCTTTGGACCGGGGCGATGCATCTGTATGTCGATTGCCATGGATACGATTCGCTCGAGCGGGTACGGGAGCTGTCGCAGCGGTATGGGGTTCGGATTGTGGGGCTTTGTCCCGAACAGAACAACCCCAAGCCGTGGAATATCGCGGCGCGCGGGAATGAGGCGCGTGCCCGCACGCTCGCGTACTTTAAGAACGTTGTAGATATCGCGGCGGAACTTGGAGCCGAGCAGGTCATGGTCTCGAGCGGCTGGGCATTTTTGAACGAGCCGATCGAGGACGCGTGGGGTCGCAGCGCCTCGATGCTGCGTGCGATTGCCGAGCATGCGGGAGAGCGCGGCGTGCGACTGGTGCTCGAGGCCCTACAGCCGGTTGAGTCGATGATCGTGAACTCGGCGGCCGATACGAAGCGCATGATCGAGGCAGTTGATCATCCGGCACTTAAGGCGTGTCTGGATTTGGGCGCTATGGCGGTGGCGGGGGATACCATCGACGATTATTTTGATCTGCTTGGCGATGATGTCGCCCACGTGCATTTTGTCGATGTTGCGGCAGATGGCACGACGCATCTTGCTTGGGGTGACGGCGACCGCGATATGCGCGCCGACCTGGATAGGCTGGTGGCGCGCGGCTATCGCGGAGTTGTTTCGGCCGAGACCTATGATTGGCGCTATTTCGCCAATCCCGCGGCAGCCGACGCTCAGGTTATGGCGGAGTACCGACGCGCGATTGGCGCCTAAGTGGGACAGGGCGCCGAGTTGGCGTTTGACGCTTTTTGAGAAACGGGACGTGCTTTCCGCTTGAGGCTTCTGGCGGAAAGCACGTCCCAGAACAGGCGCTCAGAATGGGACACACTTTCCGCTGAGGACCTCAACCGGAAACCGCATCCCAGTTTTTGGCTGGCGGGCGGGACGCGCTTTCCCCTATGTTTCCAAATGAATACGCTATGAGCTGCAAGCGACGATTCTCCCCGCAAACACTCTAGTATGCTAAAGTACCCAGAAAACCGGCGGAGCTATGCCGGTCTTCTGTTCTATATGAAACACAGCATGAGGAGGCTCATCAGATGACGGCCACACCGTGGGGATTCCGGGACATATTGCCCGAGGAGGCTCAGGCGCGCGAGGAGATTGCGCTGACGGTGAAGGGCTGCTTCAGGGAGCATCATTACCTTCCGGTCGAGACGCCGCTACTCGAGGACAAGGGTTCGCTCGAGGAAGGCGGCCGCATCGCGGATACTCCGTTCAAGCTTTTTGACGACGACGGCCGCTTGTTGGTGGTCCGTCCCGACAACACGCTGCCGATCGTACGCCTGGTTTCGACCCGCATGCGCGCTGCCGACCTGCCCCTGCGCCTTCGCTACGAGGCGCCGGTGGTTCGTGAGTGTCAGCGAAATGCCGGTGGTTCGCGCCAGTTTACACAGTTGGGCTTTGAGCTTATCGGTGCGGGCGATACCGCGGGCGATGTCGAGATCGTCTCGCTCGTGGCCGAGGCCGTGCGCAAGCTGGCACTGCCCGATGCGCGCATTATCGCAGGTAGCGTACGCCCGTTTAAGGAGCTGCTCGCGGCGTGCGAGGATCGCGAGCTGGCTGCCGAGGCCCTGCGCTGCGTGCACGCCAACGACTTTGTGGGCCTCGATGCCCGCGTGGCGGCAAGCGCCGAGTCCGATGCCGTCAAGGTTGCCATTAGCGAGCTGCCGCGCTTGCACGGCGGCGCCGAGGTACTCGACCGCGTCGATGTGCTTCTGGCGGCGGCGGGCATCGTCGCGCCGCTCACGAGTGAGCTGCGTGCCCTGGTCGAGGGCCTGGCTCCCGAGGACGCCCAGGTGCTGTCCTTCGACTTCTCCATCATGAACTCGTTTGATTACTACACGGGCCTGGTCTTTAAGGCTTATGCCGGCGGCCTGCCTGACCCGGTCGGTTCGGGCGGCCGCTACGACTCCATCTTTACCGGCGCATTTGGCGACGGCATCGAGGTGCCGGCGGCGGGCTTTGCCTTTTCGCTCGAGCGTCTGGAGGCCGCGCACACCTCGGCCGAGGACACTGCTTCCGATGGCGATCACGCCGCGGGCCGTGGCGCCGAGGGGGCGCTGCGCATTGCCGTGCCCAAGGGTTCGCTTAAGGCCGACACGCTCGACGTGCTCGAGGCCGCGGGCTTGGATGTCTCGGAGCTGCGCGATCACGGCCGTCACCTGATTGTGCGCGGCCGCGACACGCGTGCCGGTAAGGGCGCGGTCGGCGATATCGAGTTTGTCATCGTGCGTCCCAGCGATGCGCCCGCCTTTGTGGGCTGCGGCGGTGCCGACTGCGGCATCTGCGGTTGGGACTCGCTTATCGAGGCAGACCTCAACCTGCTGCAGCTGGTCGATCTGGGCTACGGCCTGTGCACGTTTATCGAGGCAGAGCCCGCGTGGCGCGCTGGTCAGGCCGAGCGCAACTATGCCCGTCGCGGGTCGCTTCGCGTGGCCACCAAGTATCCGCGCATCGCGAGCGCCTGGTATGCCGAGCGCGGCGTGAACGCCGACATCGTTTCACTGCACGGCAACATCGAGCTGGGCCCCATCGTCGGCATGACCGATCGCATCGTGGATATTACCGCCACGGGTGCCACGCTGCGCGACAACGACCTGGTCATCACCGGTCGCATCATGGACTGCACGGCCCGCTTCTTTGTCAATCCGGGTGCCGCACGTCTGGATCCGCGCGTACGCAATCTGGCAGATCGCTTGGCGGCAGCCGTGAAGGACAAGCATTTTGAGCCCGTTGCGGGCTCGGCACAATAGCGCGAGCACGCACGGGCGCCCCAACGTCCGGGCTGCGGGCTGACTGGTGCCGCCGTCCGGCCTCTCGTTTTCGAACACAACCTCGACCGATAGGGGATACCGAAATGAAGACCATCAAGCTTGCTCCCGGTGAGCGCCTCGTTACCAACCAGCTCAACCGTAAGGGCGTGCTGCCGCAAAACATTGTCGACGCCGCCCGCGATATCGTGGCCAGCGTGCGTGCCAACGGCGATGCCGCGGTGCGCGACTATTGCCAGCGTTTTGACGGTGTTGAGCTGCAGAGCTTCCGTCTGCCGCAGGAGCAGATCGATGCCGCGCTCGAAGATCTCGATCCGGCCTTTGTCGCCGCGCTCGAAAAGGCTGCGCGCCAGATTCGCGAGTTCCACCAGCGCGAGGTCGAGCAGAGCTGGTTTACCACGCGCCCGGATGGCACGATGCTCGGCGTTAAGGTGACCCCGCTCGCTGCGGCCGGCATCTACGTGCCGGGCGGTCGCGCGCAGTACCCCTCCACCGTGCTCATGAACGCCATTCCCGCCAAAGTGGCCGGCGTCAAGCGCGTGGTCATGGTGACCCCGCCGCAAAAGGACGGCCTGATCAGCCCCTACACGCTTGCCGCGGCCAAGCTCGGCGGCGTGGACGAGATCTATATGGTGGGCGGCGCTCAGGCCGTGGCCGCGCTGGCGTACGGTACCGAGACCATTCCGCGTGTCGACAAGATTACCGGCCCGGGCAACGCCTTTGTTGCCGCTGCCAAGCAGATTGTCTCGGGTGACGTGGGCATCGACATGGTCGCCGGACCCTCCGAGGTCTGCGTGTTGGCCGATGCCACGGCCAAACCCATGGTGGTCGCGGCTGACTTGATGGCGCAGGCCGAGCACGATCCGCTGGCTGCCTGCTACCTGGTGACCTGCGACGAGCAGTTTGCGCGCGAGGTCGAGGCGGGTATCGACATCCTGGTGGCGCAGTCCCCACGCGCCGAGATCACGCGCGCCTCCCTCGACAACGAGGGTACCATCGTGGTGGCCGCCAACATGGCTGCCGCCGTCGAGGCCGTGAACACCGTGGCGCCCGAGCACCTTGAGCTGCACTGCAAGGATGCGATGGGCCTGCTCGGCGGCATTCGCAACGCCGGCGCCATCTTTGTGGGCGCTTGGAGCTCCGAGCCGCTCGGCGATTACGTTGCCGGTCCCAACCACACGTTGCCGACCGGCGGCACGGCCATGTTCTCCAACCCGCTTTCGGTCGAAGAGTTCGTTAAGCGCTCGAGCGTTATATGCTATACGCCCGAGGGCCTGCTCTCCGACGCTCCCGCTACGCAGCGTCTGGCCGAGGCCGAGGGCCTGTGGGCGCACGCGCTTTCGGCCGCACTGCGTCGCCGCGTTTTGGAGCAGGGCGAGGATGCCGTGAGCGCCGAGTCGCTCGCCGCGGCCGACCTGACCAAGGTTGCCTGGCCGGGCGACGCCGTGGCGACGGTTGCCGAGGGCGTGGACCTGGCGGCTGCAGGCGCAGATGGCGCTGGCGTAACCGGCGGGGAGGCCTAATATGGCCGAACTCACGCCTCGCATGAAGGAGCTCGTCCAGCCTTACCTGGCCGGTATTGAGCCCTACGATCCCAACTTTACGCCCACGCGCATCAACCTTTCGGCCAACGAGAACACCTATCCCGTGCCGGCTGGCGTGCGCGAGGCGGTCGACGCCGCCCTGGCTGCCACGCCGCTCAACCGCTATCCCGATCCCATGTCCAACGATCTGCGTGACGAGCTTGCCGCTTGGCATGGTGTGGCGCGCGAGAATGTCTGCGTGGGCAACGGCGGCGACGAGCTGCTCTATAACTACCTGTTGGCGTTTGGCGGCGCGGGACGGACCCTGCTCAACTGCCCGCCGTGCTTTAGCGAGTATGCGTTCTTTGCGTCGCTCTGTCAGACCGAGGTGCGCGACGTGTGGCGCGACCCCG
>URUW01000073.1 GCA_900551205.1 uncultured Collinsella sp.
TACGATGGCGGCATGGTGCTGCCAGTTCACGAGCGACAGAGTCTGGCCCATCAGCTCCAAAATGTAGGCCTCGCCGCCCACGGCATCGAGCTTGTTGATGCTTCGCAGGTAATCGATCAGCGAGATGGAGTCGATGGGAATGCGGCTGTTGTACATATCGACCATCGCGGTATAGATGGTCTTATGAATGGGCCGGTAGAAGTCATCGGGCTGCAGCTCGACCTGGGCTTCTTCGACCACCTCGGGCGATAGCAGCATGGCGGCCAGTACGTTGGCCTCTGCATCTTGGTTTTGGGGGAGACCCAACTTGGAGCCGCGGTCCTCGACCGTCAGCCATGTCTCCCTATCGTCATATGCCATGAGCATCCTCATTCATATCGCTTGCGAGCATCCATAGTATCAGCCACAGCTTTAAATCGAGGCGCGCCTTAACAATCATCACCGAACCAAACGGATGAACGGTCCCTTATGTGCGTTGTGTTAGACGGGACTGCGGACGATTTCTTGGACCGTTACGCGCCCTTCCCAGCGCGGCGCGGAACTCGGCCGGCGTGCGGCCGCCGAGCGCATCGCTGCGCCTCTCCGTATTGTATCGGCCGATCCAGCCCCCGAGCTCCTCGATGAAGCGGGCAGGGGTCCAGCCCGACCAGTCCCTGCCGTGCCAGAACTCCCTCTTGAGCAGGCCGAAGAAGCCCTCCATCGCCGCGTTGTCCGGGCTGCAGCCCTTGGCGGCCATGCTCCTGGCGAGGCCGTGCCCCTCGCAGATCGAGATCCAGCCGGGCCAGCGGTAGTGGCCGCCGCGGTCGGAGTGGATGACGGGGCGCTCGCCGGGCGCGAGCAGCGCGCAGGCGTCCTCGAGCGTCGAGTTGGCGAGCGCGGCGTCCGGTCTCTCGCCGGCCCTCCACGCCACGACCGAGGAGTCGAAGCAGTCCCTGATGGCCGACAGGTAGACCTTCCTGCCGGAGGGCAGCCTGAACTCGGTGATGTCGGTGAGCCACAGGAAGTTCGGCAGGGCCGAGCGGAAGTCGCGGCGCACGAGGTTCGGCGGGGCCGGCGTCGGCTCGCCCGCATAGGAGCTGTAGGGCCTCCTCTTCCTCCTCATCCACCTGGGGACCAGGCCCTCCTCGCGCATGATGCGGAGGACGACCTTCTCCGAGGCGCGCACGGGCTCGTCGAGCTCGCGCAGGCGCGCCGTCACGAAGCGGTACCCCCGCGCCCCCTCGCCGTCCTCGGTGAAGATCCTGCGCACGAGCGCGCGCAGGGGCGCGCGCCGGTCGGGCCTCGCGATCGCGCGGCGCTGGTACTCATAGGAGCTCTTTGATATCCCCAAGGAACTCGTGAGTTCTCTCAAGGACCACTTCCCCGCAGGCCTCAGGCGGTCTATCACCAGGGTCTTCTCCCTGTTCGACATCCCGTCGAGGCTCTCGGCTTTTAAAACGTCCTGCACCGCCCTCAGCACCGCGTTCTCGAGCCTGAGCCGCTCGATCAGGGCGTCCTTGTCCTCCGGGTCGATGTCGGGGTAGTCGGGGCCGTCCCCGACGAGTCGCGGCAGGTCCATTCCTCCACCGGCCCTTCCCGCGGGCTTGCGCACGTCCCTGATCCAGCGCCAGACGGACGTCTTGCCGGGCCCGCCGAGTATCTCGGTTATCTCCATGACGGTGAGCCCGGCGCCGCGAAGCGCCCTGGCCCTCTCCACCATTCTCCTACTGTATGCCATGCGGACTCCGTTCCGGACCTCAACGGTCCAACTTTTTGTCCGCAGTCCCGACCGCTTTGGATACTGGGACTTTTCCTATAATCTTTCTTGCTTAGATAGCAGGCGAAAGCGAAGGAGCTCCTATGGTCACCAAGGATGATGCGTGTTGGATAATCGGCCTTTCCGCAGGTGCGGGCATTGGCGTATACCTTGATGGCGGCTGGGGCATCGATGCGCTTGTCGGGCGTGAGACCAGGGCTCATAACGACATCGACCTGTTCGTTCAGCGCGGGGATTACCAAAGGTTCGTGGATCTAATTGCTGATGAGGGGTTTTCCGAGGTGGCTGCATCTTTCACCACCGAAGATCACACGGTGTGGCAAGACGAGGCGGGGCGCATCGTCGACCTGCATTGCTTCGATTTCGCCGAGAATGGCGATATTCTGTATCAGGGAGATCGTTTTCCCGGGGAGGTCTTTTCGGGGAGGGGGCGCATCGGCGAGGTGGAGGTGTCGTGCATCGACCCCGAAAGCCAGCTGTTGTTTCACTTGGGCTATCAGCATGACGAGCACGACGCCCACGATGTCATGCTCCTATGCCGTGAGTACGGTTTCGACGTTCCCGAAGAATATCGCTAGCTGTTGCTATTTGCATCGGGGCACGACTTCAGCGCTTGCCGCAGATGCGCTGCGCCAGACCGCCCTGGACATCACGCCACGCCGTATATGGCCCTCCGCGCACGCGAGTCCCATTTCGCCTGCTTGATCCAGTACTCGTAGAACGGATAGGGGGTCACCTTGTACTGGCGCCAGGTCTTCTCGTACGTGCCGCGGGCTGCCTGCCTCACTATGAGCTCGGCGAGCTCGTCCGCGCTCCTGCGGACCTTGAAGCACCATGTCCACTTGAACCAGGCGAGGTAGTTCTCGAGGCGTCTCGTGGAGACACCCCGGAACCTGCCGATGAAGTGCCTCATCTGGGAGTGGAGGCTGTTCACCCTGTTGATGGCGTGCTCCTCCCTCTTGCTGGCGATGTGCGCGCCGACGCCGAGGGCGGGCAGGACGCGGCGGTACACGTGCGCACGGTCCGTCGAGATTATCGCGCCGACCGCGAGCTTGTCGGCGAGCAGCTCCCTGGCTGCCGCCTCGTCGAGGCCGCCCCTCCCCGCGATCTCGTAGAAGATGTCGCCGGCGTCGTTGATGCCGGTGAGCACGCATATCTTCTCGTGCCCGTCGGTTCCCTGCGACCTTGTGCGGGGCTTCCTGGGCATGCCGGACTCCGACCTGGAGCGGTTTCCCTTGAAGCTCTCCCTGAAGAAGCACTCGTCGAGCTCGGCCCCGCCGCCGGCCTCCACGCGGAAGGCGGGCATGCGCTTGGCCATGGCCTCGAGCAGCCTGTGGCGCATGAAGAACGCCGTCTTGAGGCACACGCCGCACTTTTCCGCCGACTCGCGCAGCGGGAGCATGTCCACGTGGCACTCCGCGAACCTCATCCAGGCCGACCTGTCGAGCTTGGTGGTGGAGAAGATGCGCATGGTGGCGTCGGTGAAGGTCCTGGCGCACCCTCGGCAGAGGAACCGCTGACGGCCGCTCCCGTCTCGCCCCCTCTTCACGTAATGCGGGGAGCCGCACCAGGGGCAGGCTCTGTCGGGATCGTCTTCCGCCCCCTCGCTTGCCGCGAGTTCGAAAAGCTCCGCGTCTATCAGCGCCTTGAGCGATCTCAGGGCCCTGCTCTTCTCGGCAGCCGTCATCTGCGGGAGGAACTGCCTCGTCAGCTGGGTGAGCACGTCTTCCATTGCAACCTCCATCTCTCCTGATGATGGAATTGTCGCAACCGGGGCCCCGTCGCGTGTACTGCGTGCAGGACACTTATCCAAAGTGGTCTAACACAACGCTTATGTGGGACTGCATCTCAATGTATGACGTGACACCCACTCAGCGCAAAAAATAAAAGGGCGCCCCGGTCTCTCAGAGCGCCCTTCTTAGAACAAGATTGTTGCGTTGCAGCAAATGCTACTCGGCAGCAGCCTCGGTCTCGACCTCGGCGGTCTCGGCCTCGGCGACCTCAGCGGCCTCCTCGACCTCAGCATCGGCAGCGAGCTCCTCGGCGGTAACGCCGACGAGAACGACAACCTCGGCCTTGATCTCGCGGTACAGCGAGATGGCAACGGTGTGGGCACCGGCAACCTTGATGGGCTTGCCGAGCTCGACGCGCTTGCGGTCGATGTCCATACCGAGCTGATCCTTGATGGCGTCAGCGATCATAGCGGCGGTAACGGAGCCAAAGAGGATGCCCTCGTCGCCGACCTTGACGTCAACGGTGACCGTCTTGCCCTCGAAGGCAGCCTTGGTCTCGTTGGCGGTAGCCAGACGGACGGCCTCGCGCTTGGCGATGTTGTTGCGACGCTCGTCAAGCTGCTTGAGGTTGCCCTTGGTGGCGGCAACAGCGAGCTTCTTGGGGAACAGGAAGTTCTCAGCGTAACCCTGAGCGACCTCTACGACGTCACCCTCGCCGCCCTTGCCCTTGATCTCATCGAGAAGAATAACCTTCATGATGCGTCTCCCTTCTTAGCCGCGGTCGCGGTTGCCACGAGAGGAAACCACGGGGACGGTGTACGGCAGGAGAGCCATCTCGCGGGCGCGCTTGATGGCGTTGGCGATGTCATGCTGATGCTGCGTGCAAGCGCCAGTGACGCGACGGGGCTTGATCTTGCCACGGTCGGTCATGTACTTACGGAGAAGCTGAGTGTCCTTATAGTCGATGAACTCAGTGTTCTCCTTGCAGAACTGGCAGTACTTACGACGCGGCTGACGTGCAGAAAAATCATTAGCCATGTCAAAATACCTTTCGTTTGGCAACTTCGGCGAACCGAAGCCGCCTCTCACTCAAAAATAGGTGAACAACCCTTAGAACGGGATGTCCTCATCGTAGACGTCGACCGCGGGCGGCGTAGCCACCGGTGCGGCAGGACGTGCTGCGGGCGCGGGAGCTGCGGGGGCGTAACCGCCCTGATCGTAGCCACCCTGGCCACCACGGGAGCTCATAAACTCGATCTCATCGACGATGACCTCAAGCTTGCTCCGGCGCTGACCATCGCGCTCCCAAGAGCTGTAGCGCAGCTTGCCCTCGATCGCGACCTTGTTTCCCTTTGCCAGGAAACGGCTCACGGCCTCGGCGCGGGTGCCGAACATGGTGCAGTCGACAAAGTTGGGATAGTCCTCCCACTCGCCAGTCTGCGCGTTGCGGCGACGATCGTTCACGGCGACGCCAAAGGACAGAACCTGGGTTCCGCCGGCGGTGGCGCGCAGCTCGGGATCGCGGGTGAGGTTACCGGTGATGTTCACTCGATTGATGCTCATAACTCACTACTTCCTCTTGGGGCACAAGCCCAGTCCAAAACGACAGTCTTACTCCTGGTCGTCGCGACGGACGATCATGTGGCGGACCACAGCGTCGGTGATGCGCAGGACGCGATCAAGCTCGGCGATCTGGGTAGGATCTGCGTGGAAGTTGATGAGGGTGTAGTCACCATCGGTGAGGTCGTTGATCTCGTAGGCGAGCTTGCGCTTGCCCCACTCGTCAACGGAGTCGACCTTGCCAGCGCCCTCAGCGATCGTGGTATCGATACGCTTCATAACAGCGAGACGAGTCTCGGGGTCGAGCGACGGGTCAACAAAGAACAGCAGTTCATAAGCCTTCATATTGTCACCTCCTCTGGGCAAATGTGGCTTCAGGTCGTGAAGGTGCGCCTGAAGCAGGAAAAGACTTGGTAATAATATCTTTCAACCTCCTAGGCTGCAAGAATATGCAGCTACAACCTCATGACCTCCACATATGTCCATGCTCACACGGCACTTCATGCGCATTCCAACCAAATGCTGACCAAATGCTTGACGGATCTGTGTTCAAGATACGGTGCCGTGGGGACAAGCTGAGCCAAGCCGCAGGTCAGCGGGCACAAGGCTGTGGTCGCAAAATGCATACCAGTGGCCCACAGCACCACCCAAAGATTTTTAAATTCATTGCCAAGTCGCTTATGAATACCCTTTTTTGAACAATTGAGTTGATCAACCACGCTGGTCGGAAGCCGTTTTTTGGGACCTCAAGCCCCACTGCAGCGCCAAGCACGGCCAAGCGTTTTAAAAAATGCCAACTTTTCTGTTTGCACTTTGCGATTCCTCGTGTATACTGACTTTCGCATTTAACGGAGAGTTGTCCGAGTGGCCGAAGGAGCACGATTGGAAATCGTGTAGGCGTCAAAAGCGTCTCCAGGGTTCAAATCCCTGACTCTCCGCCAGTTAATTCCAAAGCAGGCCTTCGAGCCTGCTTTGTTTTTACCCCACGCGGAGGGGTGGCAGAGTGGTTGAATGCGGCGGTCTCGAAAACCGTTTGGCCTGTATAAGGTCACGAGGGTTCGAATCCCTCCTCCTCCGCCATTTTGGTTGAGAAAGCTCCCGAAAACGGGGGCTTTTTTGTTTAGAGTCCCTTACAAGCAAATACGGCGGAGGAGGAGGGATTCGAACCCGCCCTTCCCTCACAAACATGTACGTCAGCCTCCAAAACCGACATTTTTCGACATCTTTGAAGGCTGACGTACACGTTTGGATTGAGCTCACGGGAGTGGCACTATTCGGAAGGCGCCTCTTCGTCTCGCATACCTTTCCAGTTGCGGATAAGAGCCTTGCGTAGTTCGTTTTGCTCTCGCTGGTGCCCGGTGTCGGTACAGCGAGGCATGCCGAGTGCTTCGCGAATGTTGTTCATGGCGCGGTGAAAGGCGAGTTGGCTGCCGAACTGAGCCGAAGTGAGCGTAACGATTCGATATCCCATTTGGGAGAGAACGGCCTCTCGCTCCGCATCTGCTCCTTTGCGCTCGAACTCATCGTGAAAACCGCCCTTATATTCGATACCGAGCTCCCTGCGCTTGTAGGTAACGAGCGCATCGATTTTAAGTGTTCGAGCTTTGGCGCAATGCCAGAGACGTTGAGGGATCTCGAGTGGTTTGTTGAGTTCGATACCTCGGATGCCAACGCCGCCTTCGCTTGTTGGGAGTGAGAGGGCGATTGCCGAAGCGGTCTCCATAGGCGAGGCCGAGCGATCGTAGATATGCCTGAGCGCGAGCCGTGCACGTGTGGCACCGGGTTTGCCGGGATGCCGATCGAGCAGTTCGATTATTTCATCCTTGGAGGTGGTGGCTGGTTGCTCGGTATAAGGGTCGGCGGGATTGAGCCTCATGCGATAATCGCCGCAAACTTCATAGCCATATTCGAGATATTCGATCCTATCCATCCACTCGGCAGCGAGCACGAAGGTGAAGGCTTCGTCGGTGATGAAGATTCCGGGCGTCAACTCGTTAATATGCTCGTAGGGAAGATTTTGTCCAAGAATGTGGCAAATGACGCCTTTGGTGCGAATTCGCTCGAATTCGAATACAACCGAGATATCGATAGTCTTGAGCATATCGGACGGAATGCCGCAGTCGATAAGTGCCTGTCGTATGCGCGCAACGCGTTGTTGGGTGGAGATGCCTTGTGCGCCTATCTGGTAGTCGTGCCGCGCAAGAGATTGAACCAAATTCTGGGGTGCATGATGGACAAGCCATGCGGTTTTATGCGAAATGAGAACAGGGGTATCCATTGAGGGCCTCTCGCTCTGAGCCGGTATCCAACTCTTATGTCCGTTGAAGTGGGGAAATATACCGGATGTGAGTAAATCAACTCACTCATGCTGTGAACCCAATCCAAACATGTACGTCAGCCTCCAAAGATGTCGAAAAATGTCGTTTTTGGAGGCTGATGTACATGTTTTGGACCCCTGGCATTCCAGTAACGCCACGCCCGCGCCCAGTCCCTACCGTTTGCCGAGCAATAGGGTCTCAATCGCCGCCAACCATGTACTATGTACGGGCATTGTTCAAACCCGAGAATCAAAGGACCCCATCTTGCCCGTCGTCGCCGCTATGACCGTTACCTCACACGCCACGGATGCCATGGTCGCCATCCCGTTTTGGCTCGAAATGTTCGCCGTCGTCGCGGCTTCAATCTCGGGCGTGTTGGTCGCGCGCGAGCACAAACTCGACCTGGTGGGTGCAGTTGTGCTCGCCGTGGTCTGTGGCTTGGGCGGCGGTCTTTTACGCGACATGACGCTGCAGGTGGGCAACGTCTACATCCTCAACCAGCCAATGGCGCTGCCGCTTTCCATTGCCACGGCAGCCATCATCTATATTTTCCCGGCAATCGTCGACAAGCCCGAAAAACTCATTCCCCTGCTCGACATCATCTCGGTCGGCATCTACGCCGCCACTGGAGCAGACAAGGCGCTGGTCTACGGCTTTGCACCGGCGGTGTGCATCATGATGGGCTTTTTCACCGCGGTGGGCGGCGGCATGTTGCGCGATGGCTTTATGGGCGTGGTTCCAGGCATTTTCCAACGTACTAACTTTTATGCCATCGCCGCCATCGCCGGATCGACAAGCTATGTGTGTCTCGTTATGAGCGGCATTATGAGCAATGTCGCCGCGCTGGTCGTATGCGTTGTCGTGACCATGGGTCTGCGCTGGCTCTCGCTGCGCTTTGACATCAAAAGCCCCACCGAAGAAGATATCGCGCGCTTCTTGCACCGTAAAAAG
>URUW01000074.1 GCA_900551205.1 uncultured Collinsella sp.
TCATAATCTCCCTCCAGCCATTCGGGACGCGATTGATACGAGACATCGACCTTGAGCTCAACGTAGCCGCCCTCGGCGGTACCACCCATAGCCTGCGCAAACGCACCGATCACAGGCAACGGCTTGACCTCGCCGGAAACGGACACGGACGAGGCGCCACCCGCACCGACCCGGCCAAGCTCGATATCCCACGACAACGGCCCGCCGGCATGAAAGATCGAAACGTTGGGCACTGCGGCAAGTCGGCGGCGGGGGAACTCCTTAAGATCGTCGTCCTCCGCCGTCGTCGTGGTCATGAGCCGCGCGGTCTCGGCGGCGGCAGACTCCATGACCGCGCGCGTATAGAGCAGACACACCGGTTGCAGTGCGAGAAGGATGAGCGTCAGAAACGTCGGCAGCAAAAAAGCGGCCTCGACCGTAGACTGCGCCCGGTCCTCGCGCGCGATATCAATACAGCGCGATGTCCTCAGCACCCGCAGCAGCGTCGACAACCGATGTCGAGGTGACGCCGTGAGACGCCGCCCGCTCGACCAGCGCCGCCAAGCGCCCATCGGTGCCAGCACGCCAAAGCCCCGCAATCGCCAGCACGATCGATAACAGCGCCACCGTGACGATGGCGTATTCCACAGTCGCTTGGGCAACCTCTTCACGCAGAACGCCATGCATTTCACGACCCCTCCTTTGAGCTTATTGTTTGCGGAACCAGGCGCACGGCGCGCAGGCGACACGAAGTATCACCAGCATCCGCGGCAACCGTCACCATATCGACCCAGCCGCGTCCGTCACGCACGATGGCGCCCCACACGTTTCCCTTGATGTCGAGATAGCCGCTCAGAGCAAGTTGCGCCGTGGGTACCTCGCGATAGGAACGCAGCATATCCGCCGCCGCTTCGGTCATCGGTCGGTCCTCGGACCATGCAAGCCGGACCACAATCGCGTTGCCCCCAGGCGAATCCGTCGCAGTGCCAGACCGCTTGTCGAGCGTCCGCAGAAAGGTTTGCGCCGTGACAGCGACATCCGAATCGTCCGCATCTCGCATCTCATCTTTTTGAGACGCCACCGCCGAATCTGAGCCCAAATCGGAGGCGGTCCCAGGACGCTGCTGCCGCGCGGCGTTAAGCCCCCAAAGCACCGCCGCTATCGCCACGGTCAGGCAAGCAAACACCAGCAGCACCCCGACGGGGCGCTCGCCCTCTACAGGCTGTTGATGCCCTCGCTGATAGCGTTCCATAGATCTTGGACCTTGCCCTTAAATGCGACGATGGCGATAATCGCGATCACCACGAGCACGCCGACCAAGATGGCATACTCGGTGGTACCCTGCGCACTCTCCTCCTGCAATAGTTCCTTGGCGCGCTGACGAACATGTGCCGCCCGGCAAAACGCCCAGCCCTGCACCTTGCCAGCAGTGTCAGTCATCGTGTTCATGTATTCCTCCCTACATCATCCCGCCTGCTCCCAGCAGCGGGCCCAATATGGACAGAAGCAACGCCGGCAAGATGAGCGTGCCGGTGGGAATCAGCAGCTTGACGGGCGCACGCTCGATCTCGCGCTCGACCGCGGCGCGATGAGCCGCACGGATCTCGCGACTTTGAGCGGCCAGCGTCTCGGCAAGTGGGGCACCCAGGGCGAGCGCCTGCCCCACCGTGATGGCAAAGGTCTCGAGCGCTCGCACGTCCAGGTCGCGCGCGGCGGCCAACAACTCGTCCTCACGCGTGCCCACACCCACCTGCCACGCCATGCAGGCGCGCTCAAGGCGAAGAGCCAGCACTGACCGGCGGTTGGCGCAGAAAATCTCAAGCGCCGCATCAAACGAAAGACCGGCCGAAAGACCCAAGCGCACAACATCGATCATCTCGGAAACTTCGCCGAGCGACACTCGCGCCGGGCCGCCCGCTCCAACCGCGCCCTTCACTCGCGCGGTCAGAGCATCGACCACCGAGCGACCCGCGGCAGCGACCAGCACCGCCTCGCGCTTGCAGGCCCCTGCGATCTTGCGTGCATCCGCCCGATCCAAACCCGTCGCGACAAATACACTCAGGGCGCACAGGCAAGCCGCAACTGCAACCGGGGCGCTCATAGCTCCACCCGCATAATGCGCCGGATAACCACCAGGGCAACGGCGTTGAGGGCAAGACCCAGCACCACAGCGCCCGCGCCGGCGGGCGTCGCAAGACCGCGACGAAAATCTGCCGAAAGCAGCGCCAACACCGCGCACATGCCCGCCGGCATCGCCGCGACCATATGCGCAGACATGCGAGCCTGCGACGTCTTAACATCCAGGCGGCGCTTGAGCTCAATGCGCTCCCCCACCATGCTCGACGCCTCGGACAGTAAGTCGGCAAGCGGAGCGCCGGTGCGCTGAGACACCTTAAGCGCCAAGGTCACAAGCGAAAGACCGGGGGCGTCGATACGCACGAGCAAGTCATCGAGCGCGTCGGTCGCCGAGATGCCGCAATCGATCGCCGCCGCCACCCGCAAAACTCGGTATGCACTGGCTCTTGCGCATGAGCGCCCACAAAGCGCATGCCCTGGGCCAGCGAATGTCCCGAGGCAAGCGACATGGAAAGTGCGGTAAACGCCTCGGGCATTGCCTCTTCTGCATCGTGTTGCTCGCGCCGGCTCTCAAAGCCATCCCAAGCGGCACCAACGGCAAACGGAGCAACAAGTCCCGAGGCAAATCCGAGGGGCGATAACGACACCATCGTTAGTAAAACGCAGCAGACACCGCTCGATAGCAGCAGAAACGCCAAACGTCCCGAAGCATCTTCGATCACGAGGCCAAGGCGATGCGCCGGAGCCAGCGATGCCCACGAACGGGCGATCTTTTTCAGCAGATCGTTTTCCACCAGCTCACGCGGCAGCTTCTCTGCCACCGTCTCGAGCGCCTGACGTGCCAGCTCCGCCGGCGGTACCTGCGGCACACGAGGTTCCACTCCGCACGCCGTCGCGACAGAAAGCCCTGCCAAGCCCCCTACGACGAGGGGCACAGTGATCTCCATTCGTCCACCTCCTCTTGTGTGAGCGTCCCCGACCGCAGGCCTTCTGCGATAAACGGCGGCTCGCGGTCAAGCGTCCAGGTGCGCTCGGCGGCATCGAACGTCACATAGCGCTCGAGCTCTACGCCACCCGATGCGGCGCGTCGCACCCCCGAATACGAGGAGACGAAACGCCTGCCATCGGCGTGGCGCTCGGACATCACGATGCCGTCGAGCGCCATGGCAATCTGCTCCTCGATGAGCTCGCTCGGCAGATCGATGCCATAACGTGCAAGCAACGTCAGACGCACCACGGTCTCCTGTTCTGAACCCGCATGAAGTGTGGTGAGCGACCCGTCGTGGCCCGTGTTCATGGCCTGCAACATGTCGCAGCACTCGGCACCGCGCACCTCGCCCACCACGATGCGGTCGGGGCGCATGCGTAGGGCATTAGTTACCAGGTCGCGGATCGTCACCGCGCCCTCGCCCTCAATTGAAGCCTCACGCGCCTCTAGGCGCACCACGTGCGGATGATGCGCAAACTTGAGCTCGGCAGAGTCCTCGATCGTCACGATGCGCTCGCCGGTGGAAATCTCACATGACAACGCGTTGAGCAGGGTGGTCTTACCAGATCCCGTGCCTCCCGCAACCGCCAGGTCCTGTCGCAGCGACACCGCACACGACAGCAGCTGCGCATACCAAAGCGGCAGCGATCCCAACCCCACGAGCTCGTCCAGCGAGCAGATACGGTCCGAGAACTTTCGGATGGTGAGAATCGGTCCGTCAATCGCCACAGGCGGAATCACCGCGTTGACGCGATAGCCCGTTTTGAGGCGGGCGTTGACGATGGGGCTGCGCTCGTCGATACGGCGGCCAAGTGGCGAGATAATGCGGTCGATAAGCACACGGATCTGCTCATCATCCTCAAACGCATGCTCGATGGGGTACAAGACGCCGCCGCGTTCAAAGAAAGCCGAGCGGCAGCCGTTGATCATGATCTCGGTAACGGTGTCGTCCTCGATGAGCGGCTGCAACGGCCCCAAGCCCACCACGTCATCCAAGATCTCGTCGATGATGGTCTCGTGCTCGGGCGTCGCGAGATCGGTCGACTCCTCAACATTGAGCGCCGCCTCCACCGCAGGACGCAATTCCGAGCGGGCAAGTGCCGGGTCGATATAGGCGCTGATACGCGCCACTTCGTCGTAACCCATGCGGTCCATCACGGCGCGCTTGGTGCGTCGTTTCACCGCGCGGCGACGCCCCGCATCTACAGGCGCTGCCGCCGCTGCAGCGCCGGCAGCCTTAATCCTCGTTTGCAGGCTCATCGCTGATCACCCTCGCGCGACCAGGGAAGGCGGATACGCGGGCGTTCGGTACGCGTTGCACGGTCGGCGACCATATCGCTCCAAGGGCCGACGGCGCACCCCAGTTCCACGAGCATCTCGCGCGTGGCCTCGCGCATGCTAGTCGCAAAAGCGCTGGTCTGCCCCACCGCCTCGTCAGCGCGCCCAAACGCCATGAGCGCGGCGAGATCCTGCCCGCCATCGGCGATACGAATCTTGGAGCTCAACGCACAGGCAATCTCAAAGCGCATGGCGACGTCCTCGTCTGCCCCGCGCGCACCGAACCGGTTGAACACGGCGCTCATGCGCGTGCGCGGCACACCTACTCGACTTGCCAGTTCGATGACGCGCGACGCCGATGTCGCGGACGACACCGCCGCATCGCCAACGACCAGGCAACGGTCGCTCGCCGCCACCGCAGCCGCCACGGCGTCGCCCCAAAAGACCGAGGTATCGATAAAGACCACGTCGGATTCGCGACGCAGAACATCAAGCAGTAGCTCCACCGGACGCGCCATGAGCTCGGCTTGCTCGGGCGCCGCGACGGGACCCCAGAGCGTAACGCCCGGCGCCACGCGCATCGATGTGGCTACGATATCCGGCTCGGTGAGCGTGCCCGCCGCCGACGGCTCGATAAGTGCCGCCATATCGCGCGGAGCATCGACGCCTAACAAGTCGTAAAGGTTTCCAAACATCAGGTCCAGGTCGAGCACGGCGGCACGCAAGCCCAACAGCGACGATGTGTGTGCCATGGCGGCAACGATCGTCGACTTGCCGCAACCGCCCGAACCCGAAATAGCGCAGATGACCGGAGCTCGATGCGGCGGAGCGGCAGCGTCTGCCGGCGGCATCGGAGGCGGCGGGGCGGGCGTCGGTGGCAGCGCACCCGTCTCCCCCGCCGCAACCACACGCTGCGTCCAAGCCGGCATGGCAGCTTGTTCGGTCTGCGAGGCAGGCTCGTTCTGTACAATCTGCTCATGCTGCATCAGCGACAACTCGCCGCACCCGGCAAAGCCCTCAACTTCATCGAGTTCATCCGCCAGATTCACGCCGTGCACGTATCCCATATCTACAGCCGGGGAATCGCCAGCATGCTGCGCCGGCCCTCCAGCGTCATCGTATACAAGGGGGTTCCGGGGGCGCCGACCATGCTCGGCTTCCGCTTTTCCATAATCATCAACACGCGGGCCTCTTGTAGCGCGAGGCGCCCCGGGTTCCCTATCAACAAAAGCATCGGGCTCAATCGTCATGCTCCGATCGGAATCAACCGCTCCCTCGCCCGCGCGCCCGTTGCCGCATATACTGTGTGCAGCGATGACCTCGGTCGCCCCCGCGCGAAACAGCCCCTCGATATCCGACGGATCGAGCGCTTCTATCAACACGACCACGCGACTCACGCGGCCTTCGGCCGTCAGGCGCGCAACAGTCTTGCGTACATCTTCGGTATCAAACAGAGACGCCGCGATGATGGCAGCCCCGCGGCGCGACGGAAACGCCCGCGCCATGGAAACCAGCCCGTCCAGGTCACCCACGCGAAGCACCTGTGCACCCACATCACGGCCCTCGACTTCCCGCTGCAACAGCCCGTAATCGCCGCACGCGCAGCACGCAAGCCAGATCGCCTTCATCACTCGTCGCCTCCGCTCTTTTTGCCGCGCGCCGTGGCGGGAATCGTCAAGCTGACCGTTCCCTTGCCCGAGGCTCCCAGCCGTTCCTTGACGTCTTCGGGGTCAGCCGCCAGCGTCACCCATTCGATCTTGCCCTCGCGCGTGGCACCGGAATCCTCACTGGTATCGATCACGTGCGCGCCGCACAGCCGATCGGTCACGCCGTCCTTTTGCACGTACACGTCCACGTAGCTGCCCACGCCCGTGGCACCGCCGACCGAGTGCTCGGCATCGACCGCCACCGAAACGGCAACCTTGCCCTTAGGCACCTCGAGCTTGCGGCTCTCGGCCTTGGTGTAGACATTGCAGATCACGGCGTTTTTGGGAATACGCGAAGTCGTCACGTCGCCGCGCACCTGGCGCAGCTCGGTCGCTGCGTCACGCGGCAGCAGGCTCGTCAGCCATTCCTGGGTTATGACATTGGTCTCATCGAGGGTCTCGCCCACATCGATATCGCGCGCCGCGACGCAAACCTCGACGCGATCGCCACCGTACTTGGCCAAGGTCTCAGCCTGGACCTGTTCGGCTTGCGAGCGGATCGACGAGCCGTAAACCATGCAGAGCAGAGCAGCGAGCACGCCCGCGACCAGACTGATGGCGATGCGCTTGCTCTTGTTCACGGCCGCTCCTCTCATGGCAGTGCCGGGCGAATGCCCGTACCACCATTGTCTGAGCGGTCAGAGTGCAAAGCGGCGCAATCGCAATCTTGGTTTTCGATGTCAAACCAATCGCTGACCAAAAGCTGACCAGCCCGTCAAGCTCGTGGCAAGGTTTTGGTCAGCACGTCAGCAAACTGTATGTTTCGAAGCTTTTCCGCAGCAAAAAAAGCCGTCTCCCGAACAGTTGGGAGACGGCTGTCATAGGAAAAATCAATTACAGATGGACATCGGGATCGAGCATTTGAGCGCTCACGCGCATGGATGACGCCAGGTTTTGGAACGTTTCCAGACGCAGGCTATCGATCTGCCCGGCGTCCTCGGCCTCGCGAACGGCGCAGCCCGGCTCATGGGTATGCGTGCAATCGCCAAACCGGCACGCGCGCGATGCCTCGACAATCTCGGGGAAAGCGCGCGCCAGACCCCGCTCGTGACCCACGAGCGGCAGGCTGCGCAGGCCCGGGGCATCGGCGATCACGCCGGCGTCGCCCGGCAGTGCCACCATCACGCGCGCGACGGTAGTGTGACGGCCCTGATCGTCGCGTTCGCGCACACCGCCGGTCGCCAACGTATCGTGGCCCAGCAGCGCATTGAGCAGCGTCGACTTGCCGGCACCCGACTCGCCCAGAATCATGGCGCAGCTCCCGGCGGGCACGCAGGCACGGACCTCGTCCAGGCCGCGGCCCTCGGCAGAGGACGTCACGATCACACGCACGTCCGGACCCACCAGGCGGCGCGCGCGGTCCAGATCGCGCTCGAGCTCCTCGGCATCGCAGCGATCAGCTTTGGTGAGTACCACCACCGGCTCGGCATCGCAGTCGAGCGCCAACACCAGCGAGCGCGCCACGCGGTCGAGCAGCACCTCACCGGCACCGAGCGCCTGCACGATTAGCACGCTATCCACGTTGGAGCAGAGCACCTGGCGCTCTCCGCGGGCACGGCCGCGCCAACGCTCAAAGCTCGTACGGCGCGGCAGCACGCATTCAATCACGCCCATATCGTGCCCGGGAGCGCGGCGCACCGCCACACGATCGCCCACGGCAGGCAGCAGGACCTCGTCCCCACCGCGCGACTTGGCAAATCCCACGGCATGCTCGGCGCGGAAGGTATCGTCGGCAGTCGCCACCAGCGGAAACCCACGATCCAAGCGCACCACGGCGCCAAGTTGCATCTGCTCGGGCTCCTCGGCATGTGCGCAGAAATCATCAAAGGCAGCCTGCTGAGCTTCATCGACCGGCAGGTCATCAAACGCCGGAACATCCTGCAGCGCGTCAAGCCCCGGTACACTCGCCAGCAACTCCTCAGCAGATGCAGGGGGTTCGGTCGCGAGCTTCCGACGACGATCGCGCTTAGCCCGCGCCCCCGTCGTCTTTTTCTTCGCTTTAGCCTTAGCCTTGCCCACAGATGCCTCCCAGCACAAAACCACACAACTGAGCAGGTATGTTACATAGCATGCGTATTCGATAAGCATTGAAATCAAAAAAGATTTTTCCC
>URUW01000075.1 GCA_900551205.1 uncultured Collinsella sp.
GGCTCGCCGCCAAGCCGGCGCCTGCTATCCAATCCGTGGTCAATGTGGGGTCGGCGAGCGGACATACGGGATCGGAGTTTCCCGCCTATGCTGCCAGCAAGGGCGGCGTTATCGCCTACACCAAGAACCTTGCAAACCGCCTGGCGCCGCAGGCCATCGCCAACAGTGTGGACCCGGGCGGCGTTATCACGCCGCTCAACCGTTGCGTGATGGAGGACGAGCACCTGTGGAGTCAGATTATGGAGCTCACGCCGCTTAAGCGCTGGGCCACCGCCCAAGAGATCGCCGAGTGGATCTACTTTGTGGGCGTGACCAACCGGTTTATGACCGGGCAGAGTCTGCTCATTGACGGTGGCGAGGCCGGCCGCACACAATTTATTTGGCCCGAATAGGAAACGCGCCCGATGGGAAGCCGTCGGGCGCGTTTTTTGATGTATCGATTTTTAGCCGAGGCAAGTCCAGTTGACGGGGGTCGAGCCGTGCTGTTCGAGTAGCCGATTGGCAGCGGAGAAGGGGCACGACCCCATAAAAGCGGGGAGTTCTGCCGTGGCACGGTTTGCCGAAAGCGGCGAGGGGTGCGTAGAGGCCAGACAGAACTTGCCGGTTGCCTTTCCCGCGCCGGTCGCGGCGAGCTTGCCTTCGACCATCTGCTGGGCAAAGCGACCCCATGCCAAAAAGACGACCGGCTGGGGCAGCTGACAGCAGCGTTCGATGACGTAATCGGTCAGGGTGCTCCAGCCCAGCTTGGCGTGCGAGTTGGCGGCATGCTCGCGCACGGTGAGCGTCGTGTTGAGGAGCAGGACGCCCTGTTGTGCCCATGGGGTTAGGTCTCCCGTGGCGGGAATGGGACAACCCAGATCGGCGTTGAGTTCCTTATAGATGTTGCGCAGGCTCGGCGGCAACTTGGTTTGCGACGCGGGGACCGAGAACGATAACCCCATGGCCTGGTTGGGTCCGTGATAGGGATCTTGACCCAAAATGACAACCTTGACCTGGTTGGCCGGCGTATAGGCGAGGGCATTGAGGATGTCGTCTTGTGCCGGGTAGATAGTCTGCTCGGCACGTAAAAGGGCGATGCGCTCGAGCAGCTGGTTCGTTGTGTCACGTACCGGCTGCGGCGCATCGCCCAACCAAGTTGCTATGTTGCGGTCGCGAGTTGCGGTGTCCATGGGGCTCCTTTACGGCAGATGCTCTGTTGGCATCTATTGTAAAGGCGCACCGGTTGCCTTTATGCCGCGGCTGCATGAAGAGTGGGGTCTACGAGACGCGCTCGGGCGCTCCTGCCATGTGAGCGTGTCCTTGCGAGCGAAGGCGCGGGAGCTCGACGGTTGCCACCATCACACCGGTGAGGATGAGGGCGGCGCCAAAGAAGGCGATGGGGCTCAGGACCTCGCCGACCAGGAAGAACGAGAAGACGGCGGAGCAGACCGGCTCCAGCGAGAAGGCAAAGCCGGTGGTCTCGGCGGGCACGTGGGGCTGCACGAGCGTCTGGGTGATAAAGCCGTAGGCAGAGCAGATGAGTGCGAGCGCGACGACCACGACGATTTCGTTGGGCGTGCTGGGAAGCGTGAAGCCGCCAAAGGTGCACGCGGCGATGCCCGAGAACAGGCCGCCAAAGCCCAGCTGCCAAACACCCAAGGCCAGTGGGTCGACTTCTTCGACAAAGCGCTTGGCTACGATAATGTGGCTGGCATAGATAAAGGCTGAGAGCAACATGATGATCGCGCCGGGATTCAGGCTGGTAAAGTCGGCACCCGAGAGCAGCAGCATACCGCAGGTGACGATGGCGGTGCCGATGAGTACCTTGCGCTCGGGGGCGCGACGCAGCAGGGCGGCGTTGGCAAACGGCACGATCACGACCGTCAGGCTCTGCAAAAAGCCAGCGGTGGAGGCGGAGGTGAGGCTGGAGCCCAGGCACATGCAGGTGAGCTCGGTTGCCATGATGGCGCCGATGATGGCGGCGCGAACCATCAGGTCACGGTTGATGCGCAGCGCGTGCTTGTGAAAGAGCACAAGGCAAGCTGCAAAGGCGATGATGCAGCGCAGCGCAACGATGCTCGTGGCGTTCATGCTGTCCATGCCGATCTTCATGAGGGGGTACGAAAAGCCCCATGCGACGGGAACGGAAAATGAGAGCGCGATTGCTTTTTTGCGATCCATGGGACTCCTTTTGTTACAGAACGGTTTCGCAAAAAGGATTCTGCTCCCAGATATGGATGTAGTAAAGCGAATGTATCTTCAGTATGATTAAGAAATACTAATGCTAGTAGAAAAAGCCCTGGCAAAACGTTTTACGGCTACATCGATGTGGAGGCACGATGGCATCGCGGTATCAGATTGTTTGTATGGTGGTCGATTGCGGCAGTCTTAAGGGCGCGGCCGACGAACTGGGCTATACGCAAAGTGCGGTGAGCCAGGCCGTCAAAGCGCTCGAGCGCGAGCTGGGTACCACGCTTATCGAGCGCGGTAAGCAGGGCGTTTCGCTTACGCGCGACGGTAAACAATATCTGCCGTTCCTGCGCCAGATTGTGACCGCTGAGGCCGAGCTCGAGGGCAAGCGCCAGGAGCTGCTGGGGTTCTCCTCGACTGATATTCGCATTGCGACATTTACCAACGTGAGTCGTACCGTGTTGCCACGCGTGATCCGCGACTTTGGTGCGCTGCACCCGGGCGTACGCTTTACCCTCAAGCAGGGCGATTACACGCGCAACGCTCAATGGGTACACGATGGCGTGGTTGATTTTTGTTTTACGGCGCGCGGATTTACCGCTGGGCTCGAGAAGCGCGTGGTCTATCACGACGAGTTGGTAGCATTGTTGCCGGCCGCGCATCCGCTGACGGCAAAGGAAAAGGTGACACTCGCCGACCTGGCGTCCGAACCGTTTGTGTTACTGGATGAGGGCGAGCAGAGCCTGGTGCTCGATGCATTCGCGGCGCACGGGCTGTCGCCGCACGTGACGAGTGAGGTCACCGACGACTACACCATCATGGCGATGGTGGAGGAGGGCCTAGGCGTAAGTATGCTGTATCGCCGTACCGTCGAGGGCATGCGGGCCGATATCCGCGTACGTCCCATCGTGCATGCTCCCTCGCGCGACGTGGTGGCAGCTTGGCGCAGCTGGGACACCATGCCTATCGCCACGAGGCGTTTTATCGACTATATGAGCTCGCATATTGTCAATTAATGACTGGCGTGACGTTGAGTGCGGTGTTTAGCGGGCTGTCGCTTTGGCTTGGGCGGTGTGATAGGTGCGTGCCGGGTGGCAGAGCAATACCGCCACGACCATAAAGAATGCCGTGGTGCCCAGGCTGATGGGGTAGACCATCATGATGTTCGCAAAGGTACGGAAGTGCGGGAACACGCAGAATACCCAATAGAAGCGAATGCCGCAGACGCAGATCATGGTGATGAGGGCGGGCATGAGCGAGATGCCAAAGCCGCGCAGGTAGCCGGACATGTTTTCGTAAAACATGCTAAAGGCGTATGCCGGGAAGATCGAACACACGCGGATGTAGCCGATCGAGACGATGTTGGGGTCGCTGTTAAAGAGCGATAGGATCTCGCGCCCCAGACCGACGATAACGATAATCGTGGTGAGTGCAACGATACCGCCTTCGATCAGGCAGACCTTGAGCGTCTTGGTGCAGCGGTCGATCTGGCGAGCGCCGTGGTTTTGTCCCACAAAGGTGGTGCAAGCCTGGCTAAAGCTGTTGAGCAGGTTGTAGCACACGTACTCCAAGCTCATGGCGGCGCTTGATGCCGCCATGACCTCGGTGCCCAAGCTGTTGATGGCGGACTGGATGATGATGTTGGCGACGGCAAAGACAGCGCTTTGGATGCCGGCGGGCAGGCCGATCTTGACGATGCGCTTGAGGGCGACGGGGTCTAAGCCTAAGTCGCGTGGGGTGACGCGGACGACGGAGTCGGTCTTGAGCAGGTGGACAAAGAGTGTGGCGGCGCTGACGGTGTAGGCGATGGCGGTGGCGATGGCGACGCCCGTGACGCCCCAGTGGAGCACGGGGACAAAGATGAGGTCCAGGCCAATGTTGAGGACGGTGGACACGGCGAGCGCCTGCAGCGGCATGCGGGTGATGCCGACGGAGCGGAAGATCGCGGCCTCAAAGTTGTAGAGCAAGATCGAGGGCATGCTGAGCAAAAAGACGCGCAGGTAGAGCGAGGCGAGCGGCATGGTCTCGGCAGGCACGTTGAGCGCAGCGAGCATGGGCTCGGCAAAGATCTCGCCCAGTGCGATGACGACAAAGCCCACGAGCGCCATTAAAATCGAGGTATGGACGGCGCGTTTGACCATGTTCTGATCGTTGCGGCCGATAGCGTTGGCGATGACCACGTTGGAGCCAAGCGACATGCCAATAAAAAGGTTGAGCATAAGACTGGTAAGCGGAACATTGGAGCCGACCGCCGCCATGGCGAGGGTTCCCTGGTCGCCCGAGAAGTTACCGATGATGACCGTGGCGATGAGGTTCGACAGCTGCTCCAAGATGCTCGTGGCGGCCACGGGGAAGGCGAACAGGGGAATATTGCGCCATAGCGAGCCGGTGGTCATGTCAATGTGCTTAGATGCGGTGCCTGCCATACGCTCTCAATCTCTAATATGCTCTTTCGTGCTTATTTGCGCAGACGATGATACTCCTAATGCAGCCAGCCGGCACTTAGGGACGTTCCTTTTCTGTCGGCAGCTGGGGACACTCCTTGTCTCTTCTATGACTAGGTGGGGAAGGCGTGCGACAATGGTGGGCGTTGTGTTGTTCGCGCTAAGGAGTTGCCATGTTGTTGTGTCCCGTTTGCCATGAGCCGTTGGTGGACGACGAGCGCGGTGCTGCATGTGCGGGTGGACACCGGTTTGACCGTGCGCGCGAGGGCTATCTGTATCTGCTGCGCTCGTCCAAGAGCGGCGACTCCATGGGCGATCCCAAGTCGCAGGCGCGCAGCCGTCGTGACTTTCTGAACCGTGGATACTATGCGCTGTTGCGCGATGCGATGGTCGAGCTGGTGCGCGAGCGGGTGTCTGAACGTGCCGCGTCTACGAACGGCCCCATGACCTTGCTCGATATTTGCTGCGGCGAGGGCTACTACACCAGCGCCATGGGTGCGGTGCCGGGCGTGGACGCTTACGGGTTCGACTTGGGCAAAGAGATGGTGCGCCTGGCCGCCAAGCGCGGCGATGCGACCTATTTTGTGGCCAACATGAAGGATATCCCCGTGGCTGATGGCGCCTTTGATATGGTGACCGAGCTCTTTGCTCCCTTTAACGAGCGTGAGTTTTCTCGCGTGCTGGCGCCCGGGGGCTCGCTCTACACCGTGGTGCCGGGTGCCCGTCATCTGTTTGGGCTCAAGGAGGTGCTCTACGACACGCCATATCTCAACGACGAGAAGCTGCCGAAGACTACCGAGCTCGAGTTGGTCGGAACGCAGCGGGTGTCTGCGAACATTACGCTCCAGACCCAGGCCGACATCGAGGCGGTGTTCCAGATGACGCCGTACTACTACCGCACGCGCCCCGCCGACAAAGAGCGCCTGGCAAACCTGGACACCCTTCAAACCGACATCGACTTCATCATCGCCGAGTACCGCCACTAACCTACCAAAAAGGGACAGGTTTATTTTGGCAGGTTTTATCTGGGCAAATGTAAAGGGCCGACCGCGTTGCTGCGCGATCGGTCCTTGTTGGTTGCTTGGATGTAGGGGGCAGTGGAAGGAGGGAGTCTACAGGCGGTCCTTGTTCTCGGCCTTAATGTCGTGTGCCTGCTGAATAAAGAACAGGTCGTACACCACGATGACAAAGGCGCCAAAGTTGATGGCGTCGCCGCCAAACGCGGGAAGCGTGAGCACGGCCTGCGCAATCGTGGCGATTGCGGCGACGATGCCGAGCTTAAACGCACCATCCACCTGCGAAGGCTTGTTGGCGCCCTTGATGCCCGCAACGCCCGCGGCAAGATCGATGAGGCCCTTGGCGATAATCACGGCCGCGGCGAGCATGGCGTTCGATCCGTAGGTGGACTCGAACTTGCCGGTCGCGATGCCGGCGATTCCAATGACGAGACTGGCGATGCCCAGAACAAAATAAATCAGGGCAAGGATTTTGAGAGTCTTGCGAGTGAAGCTCATGGCTGGTCCTTTCGATACGAGTACGCCAACCTGGCGCACCCTATGTGCTGCACATATGGTGAAGCACATTGTAGTTCAACGCGGCGATGCATGCGCCTGAAAGCGTCTCTTGCCTGCACGGTTCAACCTTTCAAAAAGGAAAGCTGGACGTAAGTCAAATCGATGGCAGCGCATGCGCGGCGCTGCGATGATGAGGCCATGGTAAGAGCTGGACCGAAGGAGGAGCCATGATGTACGGAGTCAAGCAAGTGGATGAGCCGCGGTCGCTGGGAAGGCGCATGAGTGATTCTGTGATCGCTGCCGTGTGCACGGTATTGATGGCTGTGCTTTGCATTGGGATGCTGTGGACCATGTCGCATGTGGGACAATAACGGACGGTTGGGTGCCGACATGAATGGCGCCCATGTATTCGTTTTGTTTGCTAAGGAGTGTCCATGGGCGTCGTCGATCCCTTTTCTGTTGCTCGGGCCGCAGGGCTAGAGCTCGTGCGGACGTTCGAGGGCCTCACGCTCACCGATGGCACGATGGAGCTGCGTGCCGATTTTGCCCGCATGCGCCCACGGCTCAAGCAGGGTCGTCTGCAGCAAGAGCTGTTGGTAAAGGCTGCGCGCACAAAAGGCATCGAACAACCATGGGCGATTGATGCCACAGCAGGCTTTGGCGAGGACTCGCTGCTGCTGGCGGCCGCGGGCTTTACCGTCGATCTGTATGAACAGGATTGCGTGATCGCGGCGCTTCTCAAGGATGCCTTGGATCGCGCGACAGATGATCCGGCGCTTGCGACAGCCGTGGCACGAATGCGCTTACATGCCGGCGAGGACAGCATTGCCGGCCTTCGCCATACGGCCGAGCTGATCGAGCAGGGTGAGCTCGCCGCTCCCGACGTGGTGTATCTGGACCCTATGTTTCCCGAGCGCGCCAAGAGTGCGGCGGTTAAAAAGAAGTTTCAGCTTTTGCATCATCTGGAGCAGCCGTGCGCCGACGAGGAGACGCTGGTCCAGGCAGCGCTTGCGGTGTATCCGCGCAAAGTCGTTATCAAACGGCCGGTGAAGGGGCCGCTGCTTGCCGGCGTTAAGCCGAGCTATCAGCTCGCGGGCAAGGCCGTTCGCTACGACGTTTTGGTGCCGCCGCGCCCGTAGCTTGCGTGCGATGGCCGGCGCTTCGCCAGCGCCGTGCCGATGCGGGGCCTATTTCCAGGGGTGCGACGTCAGATGCCATCCGCCGCAGTATTCGCATTTGTAGCAGGCAAGGCCGCGCCGCCCGCGGTTTTCGCAGTCGGCCATAACTGCCTCGGCCTCGGCGCGCGTGTCGTAACGGTTTTTGCGTTCGCACGACTTGTAGCGCCAGGCTTCATCGCGCTCGGCGTCCAGGGCGTCGCGGCGCTCGTCTTCGCGCGCAAACAGATCGCTCATATCGCCGCCGGTGGCAGCGCCCAAAAACTCGCTCTTTGCCTTTGACCAGGCGGCTCGCTTTTTGCTCCCCATCTGCTTCGCGCCCCTCTTCAAACGCTGGTATCATTGCTCAATCAAAGTGATACCAATAAACGTGAGGTCGCCGCGTGATGATCAGAAAAACCCTCGATACCGACATTCCCGCCGTCATGGCTATCTATGACGCGGCCCGCGCTTTTATGCGCGCGCATGGCAACGCCATGCAGTGGCCCGAGGGCACGCCTTCGGCCGAGCAGCTGGCTGCCGATATTGCCGCTGGTGGCAGTTACGTGTGCGAAGTCGACGGCCGCGTGGTGGCGACGTTTGCCTTTTTACCGGGTCCGGACGAGTGCTATGACGTGATTGAGGGCGGCCAATGGCGTAGCGACACTCCATACGCCGTGCTGCACCGTGTGGCATCCGACGGCACCGTGCACGGCATCGCGGCTGCGATGTTTGTCTTTGCCAAGGAGCGCGCCGACCACCTGCGCATCGACACGCATCAGGACAACCTTCCCATGCAGGGTGCGATCGTTAAGGCGGGGTTCGAGCG
>URUW01000076.1 GCA_900551205.1 uncultured Collinsella sp.
CTCCCGAGCACGGCGGAGGGCCGGAGAAATATATTAAGGTCATCGCGAGTTCCGCACGCAAAGGAGAGCACTTAATGTGCTCTCCGTCTTGCGCAGGACTGTAGAGCAGGGACCTTAATATATTTCTCCGGCCCTCCGCCGTGCTCGGGAGCCATCCACGCACTTTACCTGCGTAAACAATGTGAGTGAAATATGAATCTCGATGGATACGCCCGCAGCCGTGTATACTAAACAGCTGTGTGAAACCAGGGGAGTATTCTGGCTGGACAAAATGCCTGCTTAATAGGGTTGTCAGGTAGTCCGGGCGAAATACAAGGCTGGGGAGCACGTCGTGTAAGTAGTGGTCCTCTAGGGGCGTACGCTCGGTGGTGTACGCATTGTCCCAAGACCACGCGAGAGTTGGGATCATATCTTGATCAGCATGATTCTCGGCCGCAAGATTGGCATGACCCAGGTTTGGGACGAGGACGATAACGTCGTTCCCGTCACGGTCATCCAGGCTGGCCCCTGCGCTGTCTCGCAGGTTAAAACTCAGGCAACCGACGGCTATGACGCCGTCCAGATCGGTTTCGGCGACATCAAGGCCAAGAACGTGAACAAGCCCATGGCTGGTCACTTCGCCAAGGCTGGCGTCGAGCCTGTCCGCTTCCTTCGTGAGGTCCGCGTCGAGAACGGCGAGGAGCACAAGGTCGGCGAGGTCGTCACCGTCGCTGATTTCGCTGATGTCGAGAAGGTCGACGTCATCGGTACCTCCAAGGGTAAGGGCTTCCAGGGTCGCATCAAGCGCTGGGGTCAGCGCCGCGGTCCTATGACGCATGGTTCTCACTTCCAGCGTCACCCCGGTTCTATCGGTCAGTGCGCCTATCCTGCGCGCGTCCTCAAGGGCGTCAAGATGGCCGGTCACATGGGTAACGAGCGCGTTACCGTCAAGAACCTTTCCGTTGTCCGCATCGATGCCGAGCAGAACCTCATCTTGGTCAAGGGCGCTGTCCCGGGTGCCAAGAATGGTCTCGTCGCCATCCGTATGGCCTAAGGGCCCAGCCCATTTAGCCCAGCGTCATACCAAGGAGAACACTTAAATGGCAAAGTTTGAAGTAAAGAACAGCGAGGGCAAGAAGGTCGCCGAGGCCGAGCTCGCCGCTGAGGTGTACGGCATCGAGCCGAACATCCACGTTATGCACCACATCGTCAAGTGCCAGATGGCCTCTTGGCGTCAGGGCACCCAGTCCGCTAAGGGCCGCTCTGAGGTTTCCGGTGGCGGCAAGAAGCCTTGGCGTCAGAAGGGCACCGGCCGTGCCCGCCAGGGTTCCATCCGTGCTGCCCAGTGGCGTCACGGTGGCGTTGTCTTCGCCCCCAAGCCCCGTTCCTACGCTAAGCGTATGAACAACAAGGAGGTCAAGCTGGCTATGCGCTCCGCGCTGTCCGCCAAGCTGGCCGATGGCGAGCTCGTGCTCGTCGACGACTACGGCTTCGAGAAGCCTTCCACCAAGGCTGCCGTTGCCATGCTCAAGGCTCTTGGCCTTGAGGGCAAGCGTCTGACCATCATCGTTCGCGATGAGGACGTCAACGCCTACCTGTCGTTCCGCAATATTCCCAAGACGTTCATCATCACCGCTGACGAGGCCAACACCTACGATCTCGTCAACAACAACGCTGTGCTGATGCCCGCCGACATCGCCGCTCACTTCGGGGAGGTGCTTGCATAAATGACCGCCCACGAGATCATCATCCGTCCGATCGTGTCCGAGCGTTCCTTCTCCGGCATGGAGCAGAACAAGTACACGTTCGAGGTCGCCAAGGATGCTAACAAGTATCAGATCAAGGACGCTGTCGAGGAGATCTTCGGCGTCAAGGTCGTTCGCGTGAACACCTTGACGGTCAAGCCCAAGACCAAGCGCGTGCGCTATGTCGCCGGCAAGACCCGTTCTTGGAAGAAGGCCATCGTCACGCTGGCCGAGGGCGACACCATCGAGGTCTTTGGCAACCAGGCCTAAGACTCGCTGCTGTTGAGTGAGCTCATGCCTCCCAAATAGGGGAGGCGAGAGCTCAAGGTTCCGGGCGTATAAAATGGACACGCCCGGAACCGTGTATACGTCCGGTGTCATCGCACCCGAGGCAGAACCTCGAATCCCTGTCTGCGATGGCTAACGGATTCCTATTGAAAGGGATTGTAATGGCTGTAAAGCACCTTAAGCCGACCTCCGCTGGTAGGCGTTGGCAGACGATCTCCGACTTCTCCGAGATCACCTGCACCAAGCCCGAGAAGTCTCTTCTCGAGCCCCTGCCCAAGAAGGCCGGTCGTAACAACAACGGCCGCATCACCACCCGCCACCAGGGCGGCGGCGTGAAGCGTCGTTACCGCGTGATCGACTTCAAGCGCAACAAGGACGGCGTGCCCGCCAAGGTTGCCACGATCGAGTACGATCCGAACCGTTCCGCTCGCATCGCTCTGCTGCACTACGCTGACGGTGAGAAGCGCTACATCCTGGCCCCCAAGGGCCTCGAGGTCGGTCAGACCATCATGTCCGGTTCTGACGCCGACATCAAGCCGGGCAACGCTCTGCCCCTCGCCGACATCCCCGTCGGTACGCTCATCCACGCCGTCGAGTTCCAGCCGGGCAAGGGCGCTGCTATCGCCCGTTCCGCCGGTAACTCCTGCCAGCTGATGGGTAAGGAGGGCAAGTACGCCATCGTCCGTATGCCTTCCTCCGAGATGCGCCGCATCCTCGTTACCTGCCGCGCCACCGTCGGTGAGGTCGGCAACGCCGATCACGCCAACATCGTCATCGGCAAGGCCGGCCGTAAGCGTCACATGAACGTGCGCCCGACCGTCCGCGGTACCGTCATGAACCCTGTCGACCACCCGCACGGCGGTGGCGAGGGCAAGAACCACACCTCTGGTCGTCCCTCCGTTACCCCCTGGGGTAAGCCGACGAAGGGCCTTCGTACGCGCAAGAAGAAGAAGGTCTCGAACCAGCACATTATTCGTCGCCGTAAGAAGTAATTTCGGATACCGAGTTTTAGGAGAAAGCACTTATGAGCAGAAGTCTCAAAAAGGGCCCGTTCGTGGAGACTCGCCTTCTCTCGCGTATCACCGCGATGAACGAGGCTGGCAAGAAGGACGTCGTGAAGACCTGGTCCCGCGCGTCTACCATCTTCCCCGAGATGGTTGGTCACACCATCGCCGTCCACGACGGCCGCAAGCATGTGCCCGTGTATGTTACCGAGTCCATGGTTGGTCACAAGCTCGGCGAGTTCGCGCCGACTCGTACGTTCCGTGGCCACAAGGCCAAATAGGGGGTTAACCGTAAATGGCAACTAAGTCTATTGAAACTGAGGCCACCGAGGTTCGCGCCGTCGCTAAGTACGTGCGTGTTTCCCCCAGCAAGGCCCGCCTGGTGGTCGATCTGATCCGCCGCAAGCCTGTCGCTCAGGCCTTCGACATCCTCCACTTCTGCGACCGCGCCGTCGCCGTGGATGTCGAGAAGGTTCTCCGTTCCGCCGTTGCGAACGCCGAGAACAACAACGGTCTGCGTGCCGACAACCTGGTTGTCGCCGCTGCCTATGTTGACGAGGGTCCGACGCTTAAGCGCATCCGTCCCCGCGCCAAGGGTTCCGCTTCTCGCATTCTGAAGCGTACTTCCCACATCACCGTCGTCGTTGCTCCTCGAAAGGAGGCGTAAAGCTGTATGGGTCAGAAAGTCTACCCCACCGGCTTCCGTCTTGGCATCACCGAGAACTGGCGCTCCCGCTGGTTCGCAGAGAAGGATTACGCTAAGACCCTCGGTAACGATCTCGAGATCCGCAAGTACCTCGAGAAGCGTCTTTCCCGCGCAGCTGTCTCCCGCGTCGAGATCGAGCGCGCTGGCGACAAGGTGAAGGTCATCATCCTCACCGCTCGCCCCGGCGTTGTCATCGGTAAGAAGGGTGCCGAGATCGATACCCTCCGCACCGAGCTCGAGAAGGTCGCTGGCGTCTCCAAGGGCCAGCTCTCCGTCGACGTTGTCGAGATCAAACGCCCCGAGCTCGACGCCAACCTCGTTGCTCAGTCTATCGCCGAGCAGCTCGAGGGCCGCGTTGCCTTCCGTCGCGCTATGCGCAAGGCTGTCCAGTCTGCCCGCAAGGCCGGCGCTAAGGGCATCCGTATCCAGTGCTCCGGTCGTCTCGGCGGTGCCGAGATGGGCCGTCGTGAGTGGTACCGCGAGGGTCGCGTGCCTCTGCACACCCTCCGTGCCAAGATCGACTACGGCACGGCTGTCGCCAGCACCACCATGGGCGCTTGCGGCGTGAAGGTCTGGATCTACCTGGGCGAGAAGCTCCCGGGCCAGCCTGTTCCCAACCCTGCACTCGAGGGCTCTTCCCGTCCTCGTCGTCGTAACTCCGAGAGGAGGGGTCAGTAGTGCTTGCCCCTAAGCGTATTCTTCACCGCAAGGTGCAGCGTGGCTCCATGAAGGGCCAGGCCAAGGGTAATACCGAGCTGCATTTCGGCGAGTTTGGTATCCAGGCTCTCGAGGCCCATTGGATCACCAACCGTCAGATCGAGGCCGCTCGTATTGCCATGACCCGCTACATGAAGCGTGGCGGTCGTGTCTACATCACGATCTTCCCCGATAAGCCCATCACCAAGAAGCCTGCCGAGACTCGCATGGGTTCTGGTAAGGGTAATCCCGAGGAGTGGGTGGCCGTCGTCAAGCCCGGCCGCATCATGTTCGAGGTCAAGGGCGTGCCCGAGGAGGTCGCTCGCGAGGCTCTGCGTCTTGCACAGCACAAGCTTCCCATCAAGACCAAGATTGTTGCTGCCAAGAACGCTGAGCAGCGCATCGAGAAGGAGATGGCTGAGGAGGCCGCTCTCGAGGCCAAGTGGGCTGCTGAGGACGCCGCCGCCGCCAAGGAGGAGAACTAATGAAGCCCGCAGAGATTCGTGAGCTCTCGGACGCTCAGCTCGTTGAGAAGCTGAAGGAAATGCGCGCCGAGCTCTTTAACCTTCGTTTCCAGATGGCCACCAGCCAGCTGGACAACACCGCTCGCGTCAACACCGTGAAGAAGGACATCGCTCGCGTCCTCACGGAGCAGCGCGCCCGCGAGATCGCAGCGGAGAAGTCCGCTGTCGCCGAGTAGGACCTAAGGAGAGAACATGACTGATTCGCGTAACTCGCGTAAGGTCCGTACGGGTGTCGTTACCTCCGTCTCCGGTGCCAAGACCATTGTTGTCACCATCACCGAGCGCAAGCGTCACCCCAAGTACGGCAAGATGATGACCAGCTCCAAGAAGCTGCACGCTCACGACGAGGAGTGCACGGCTGGCGTGGGCGATACCGTCCGCGTTATGGAGACCCGTCCTATGTCCAAGATGAAGCGTTGGCGCCTCATCGAGGTCGTCGAGCGCGCTAAATAAGCAGTCGCTCTTACGACTTGTACGTTTCCGAAGATGTGCGTATGCCTGGCTTGCATACCACGGGCCGTATAAAGGCTGCGCACCTCTCTTCGGTTCTTAGTTCGGAGGAACATCTACCATGATTCAGATGCAAACCATGCTGAACGTCGCCGACAACTCCGGCGCTCGCAAGATTCGCTGCATCAAGGTGCTTGGCGGTTCCAAGCGTCGTTATGCAGGCATCGGCGATGTGTTCATCGGTGCTGTCCAGGAGGCTACCCCTGGCGCCAACGTCAAGAAGAAGGACGTTGTCCGTTGCGTCGTCGTTCGCACCGTTAAGGAGATCCGCCGCAAGGATGGCTCCTACATTCGCTTTGATGAGAACGCCTGCGTTGTCATCAACAACGATGGTTCGCCCGTCGGCACCCGTATCTTCGGGCCCGTCGCTCGCGAGCTTCGTGACAAGAAGTACATGAAGATCGTCTCGCTCGCTCCCGAGACCCTGTAGTTAGGGGAGATATATGTATATCAAGAAGGGCGATAAGGTCCAGGTTCTCTCTGGTAAGGATCGCGGCAAGCAGGGCGTTGTCCTGCGTGCTCTCCCCGCCGAGAACAAGGTCGTTGTCGAGGGCGTTTCGGTCGTCAAGAAGGCCGTCAAGCCCAACGCTGCCAACCAGCAGGGCGGCATCGTTTCGCAGGAGGCTCCCATCGACGCCTCCAACGTCAATCTCGTTTGCCCCGAGTGCGGTAAGGTTACCCGCGTCGGTCACGAGAAGGACGGCAAGAACAAGCTGCGCGTCTGCAAGAAGTGCGGCCACAAGTTCTAAGCTGCCCGCAACATCAAGTTGCTAGCAAAGGCCCGGATGCCATGGCACCCGGGCCTTTTTCTATCCCCACTCGATGGCTTCGGTTCTGCCGTCCCGTCATTCCGGTTGCATCCAGTTTTCGGTGCCGTCTCGAATCGAGTGCCTCCAGGTGACACCCTGTCGCGTTTCGTCGGCTTCGGGGACAAAAGTCGGGACAACTCCAAAAACTATTTTCGAACTCAGGGCTTTGAGTTTTTGTTTTTGTCCCAAAGGGCGCGGCGGGATGCCTTTGGAGGCTCGATAGCGCCGAAAACGCCCGTTTTGAAACTTAAATGCCTTTTCGCGTGCAAGCCGCCAGCTGCAATAGGAAGTGAATCAACGCAGGTGGCTTTCAAGCAGTTTGCAAAACTGCAGGTCGCAGGTCTTCATTGCCAGTAGGAGAAATGAGTAGTCTCAGGTGGCTTGCCCATGAGTTGACGAACGGGATTTGAGATTACGCTGACGTCCGGAAACGCTTCGAGCACGGCGTTACGTTTTTGGGGTTTGGGCGTAGCCCCTGCACCCGCGAGCGCGGGCCTTAAGCCCGCCGAGAGGGTGACGCGTCGAAAACGAAGGGGAAAGAGAGAAGGGGCCGTCCCTATCATTCAGGTTGCGACCGAAGAAGACAAGGAGACCCCCTGAGCCTGAATGATGCCCCACAGACCGCGTCCGACCGAGCTCAAGCCGAGCTTTTCCTGACGTCCGCCTTCGCGAAGATGATGGCTGGATTGGCTATGGATTGGCAACACTTATTTGGACGATTCCGGGAGGGATGGCCCCGCCTCCCTGAACTCGACCGGCGACATGTAGCCCAGCGTCGAGTGGATCCTGAAGTTGTTGTACCAGTGCACGTAATCCAAGAGCTTGGCTCGGAGCTCGCGCGTCCCTCCTCGGTCCTTCGGAGTGGCCGACGATCTCCCCGTTGCAGAGGTCGACGAGCAGGCAGACGTAGTTCCACGACGCCCCGACGCGCACGCAGACCAAGTCGCTGCATATATGGGTGCACGGCGCCCTGCCGCCGAAGCCGCGCGCGACGACGTTCGACACGTCGGCCTCGTTGACCGCCCCGGGGTGCACCTTGAACCTCTTCCTGCCGTATGCGCCGGCCAGGCCGTTCTCCCTCATGATGCGGCAGACGCGGCGCCGGCTGACGGTAACGCCCGACCTCCCGGGCGACGCCTTGATCTTGCGCGATCCGTTCCGGCCCTTGCTGGCGGCGTGCGCCGCCGCGGCCGCCGTCGCCCCCGACATTAAGGTCCTCAAGGGCCGCGTCGTCTCCGGCGACCAGTTCGTCTCGCCCGCGGAACAGAAGGAGCGAATCCTCGCGACCTTCGGCGACCTGTGCTGCGAGATGGAGGGCTGCACCATCGCGCAGGCCGCTTATCTCAACGGCGTGCCCCTCGTCGTCGTGCGCGCCATCAGCGACAAGCCCTGCGCCGAGGGCCGGGTCGTGACTACAACACTTTCGAGAAGAAGGCCGCCTGCGACTGCGCCCGCATCGCCGCGCGCATGGTTAAGCTTTAGGCCCTGCGCGCCGGGGCCCTTCTTTATGTTGGGACCCCGGCGCGCCGGGCCCTTTCCAAAGCGAAGTGTCGAGCCGAAGTGTTGAGCGTCGGCCCTGAATGTTCAATGGCCGTTGTTTTCTGCCCCTCAAGTGGTGGACTTTTCCTCGGAGCTGTTGATTCCCCCACGTGCCCCCTTCCGTTCTCTGTTCTCCCCTTATACTCCTTGTACGAGGAGGTAAGAAGTCATGGACAAGACCACACAGGACAGCTTGGCAAAGAAACCCGTCGACATGAGGGACAGGATTCTCGAGCATCTCGAGGCCCTCACCTCTGCCGTCTCGCTCGACGACCTTGCCCGTCT
>URUW01000077.1 GCA_900551205.1 uncultured Collinsella sp.
CCAGTTACGGCGTTCGGTAGAACGCCGTAACCCTAAGACTCGATGTAGTCTTTGAGCTTGCTGCTGCGGCTGGGGTGGCGGAGCTTGGCCAAAGTCTTGGACTCGATCTGGCGGATACGCTCGCGCGTGACGCCAAACTCGCGACCGACCTCCTCGAGCGTGCGGGGATGCCCGTCGACAAGGCCAAAGCGCAGCTCGATAACCTTGCGCTCACGATCGGCAAGCGAGTCGAGCACCTGAGTGAGCTGCTCCTGCAGCATGGAGAAGCTGGCGGCATCGGGCGGAACGATAGCCTGGGAGTCCTCGATAAAGTCGCCCAGCTGGGAATCCTCTTCCTCGCCGATGGGGGTCTCAAGCGACACGGGCTCCTGCGAGATCTTCTGGATCTCGCGGACGCGGTCGGCGCTCATGTCCATCTCGGCACCGATCTCCTCGGGGGTCGGGTCGCGACCCAGGTCCTGAAGGAGCTGGCGCTGCACGCGGACGAGCTTGTTGATAGTCTCGACCATATGCACGGGAATACGGATGGTACGGGCCTGGTCGGCGATAGCGCGCGTAATGGCCTGACGGATCCACCACGTGGCGTACGTGGAGAACTTGAAGCCCTTCTGGTAGTCGAACTTCTCGACGGCGCGAATCAGACCGAGGTTACCCTCCTGGATCAGGTCAAGGAACAGCATGCCGCGGCCGACATAACGCTTGGCGATGGAGACGACCAGACGCAGGTTTGCGCTGATGAGTGCCTGCTTAGCTTCGAGGCCGACGTTCTCAATGCGCGTAAGACGACGCATCTCGGCACGCGTGAGCTCGAGCTCGCCGGCATCGGCGGCCTCGAGTTTCTCGGTGGCCTCGAGACCGGCCTCGATCTTCATGGCCAAATCGACCTCTTCGGAGGCGGTCAGCAGGTCGACCTTGCCGATCTCCTTGAGGTACATACGAACCGGATCGCCGGTCAGCATCACCGTGGAGGCATCGATGCCACGCACGCGGGAGCGTGAACGGGACGTGCGCACGGTGCGCTTCTTCTTGCTCTTGGAAGAACCCATCTCGGCGTCGGCCTGACGGGCCATCTTGAGCTCGTGATCGTCGAGCGAGCCGGAATCGTGCTCGTCGTCGTCATCGAAATCGTCAGTATCGGTATCGTTATCGTCATCGTCGACGTCCATGGGGGCGTCGTCGTTTCCGCTCGCGGAGATAATCTGGATGCCGCTGTTGCGCAGCGCGGAATACACCGCGGTGAGCTGCTCGTCAGAAACATCGATATCCTTCAGGGCGACCTGAATCTCGTCCTCGGTTACCGAAGTCCTGTTTGAGCCGTTGCCCATGAGCTTTGCAACGTAGGATTCCAGCCCAGTACCCGTGCTCTCAGTCTTTTTTGGCACAGATTCTCCCTTCATAGTCCACAGGACTCAATACTTTAGCACACACATAGGCGTCTATACCCAAAAAGAGGACTGGATATAGGCGAGAATACGCTGGTTGACCACAACATCTAGGCCTGTTCGGTGCCTGCGGCCTCCAGACCGATCAAACGGAACGGGTCCGCCACGCCGCCGATAGACTTTTGCAGCTCGCGTTGACGCTGCGAATCCTGCGCGGCCTGCACGGTCAGCGCGCGACGGGCCTCATCATCGAGCGAACGGTCCTGGCGCAGCTTGGCCTGTGCGGCACGCATGCGGCGCTTGATGGTGTAGAGCTCGAGCGTATCGAGCATGAACACGATGTTCGTCTCGGTGGGGTGCTTGCTCGTCGCGGAGATGCGCCCGGCACTCACAAGCGTTGCCGCCTCGGGACAGACCGAGCGCGCCGCATCCATGCAGGCTGCAGGATCGGTTCCCGGCGGCGTTGCCAGAACGGCCCATGCGATGGACTCGTGACGTGGGTCAACCCACTCGATAGAGCAGATGCGGTCGGCATACGTGCGGAACAGGTCGGGGTAGCTCGTGAGCATCGTCAACAGCTCGCGCTCCCCTGCCAAGGACTTGCGCTCAAGATCAGTAAGAACCATCGGCGCCGCCGCAGCCGGAGCGCCCGAACCATCAGTCACAGGCACAGCACCCATACCATCAGGCACATCGATTGGCGGCAGATCGTCGACGACCTCCACGGGCGCGGCACCGTAGGCATCGAGTGGGACGTAGTCGTACGGCTCTTCCTCGACCGGCGCGGACACCGACGGCGTCGCGCCCGATGCCCAAGCGCCGCGACCGGCATCGCGAGAACTCGACGCCCGACTGCCCGTCCCGCCGGACCGCTCAGCCTGTGCCCGCTGGCGCTCAAAGCTCTGCTCACGACGTCGTTCCGCATCCTCGCGCTTGGCGACATCGCGAAACACACGGCCCGAGCTCGCACGCACGGTCTCCAAATCCAAACCCAGCAGATCGGCAATCTGGATAAAGTACGTATCGATCATATAGCTGTCACGAAGCGGATAGATGAGCGTGAGCGCATCCTCCAGCGCCTTGGCGCGACCGCCCGGCGTGGTGATGTCGCTCGACTCCTGCAGCGAACGGTACACGAAGTCCATGAGCGGCTCGGCGGCGTCAATGCGTTTCTGCAGCTCCTCTCCGCCGTGGGCCGTGATGAACTCCATGGGATCGTTGCCGTCAGGCAGCACCACGCAGCGCAGGTCCATCGAATCCTGCTCGATAAACTGAATCGCGCGACGGGCGGCCTTCTGGCCCGCGGCATCGCCGTCAAACATATACACGATGCGCTTGGCAAAGCGGGTGAGCGTCTTGACGTGATGCTCCGTGAGCGCGGTGCCCAGCGTAGCGACAACGTTTTTAATCCCCGCCTCCCAACAGGCGATGCAGTCGGTATAGCCCTCTACCACGATGGCGGTATCCTGCGCGACGATAAACTCCTTGGCCCAATTAAAGCCGTAGAGGTTTCGCTTTTTATGAAACACGCTCGTCTCGGCGGTGTTGAGGTACTTGGGTTGGCCGTCACCCATGATGCGACCGCCAAAGGCGATGTTGTGACCCTGCTCGTCAAAGATGGGGAACATCACGCGGTCGTAGAAGCGGTCGGCAAGCTGCCCGCGCCCTCGACTCACGGCAACGTTGGCGTCGATCATCTCCTGCGGAGTAAAGCCCGCCTGCGACGGATGAGCCACCAGCATATTACGACCCGGCGCAAAGCCCAGGCAGTAGCGGCGGCAGACGTCGCCACCCATGCCGCGGCTGGCAAAGTACTCACGTGGACGGCCATCCTTACCGCGCATAAGCATGGTGTGGTAGAACTGGGCGGTCTCGGCACACAGATCGTAGATGCGGGCACGCTTGGTACCGCGCTCGCGGCGATCTCCGGTGTCGTGCAGCTCAATACCTGCACGATCGGCCAAATAACGGATTGACTCGGGAAAGCTCAGGTTCTCGCGCTTCATGATATAGGTGAAGACGTCGCCACCCTCGCCGCAGCCAAAGCAATGCCACACCTGCGTGGCGGGAATAATGTGGAAGGACGGAGTCTTTTCGCCATGAAAGGGGCAGCAGCCCCAAAACTCATGGCCGCGGGGCTTGAGCTCAACCGTTTCCTGCACGATGGCAACTAGGTCGGACGCAGCGCGTACCTGGTCTTTTTCCTCATCGCTAATCACGGATGCCCACCCCCTGCTCACCCAAGTTGTGACGAATGTCCTCGATATTACCCTCGACGGTCGCAATCAACTCATCCAGCGAATCGAACACACGCGAGGGACGCAGCCAGCGCGTAAACGCCAGCGAAACGGAAGCGCCGTACAGGTCGCCCGTATAACCAATTAAGTTAGCCTCGAGATGCGATGAAGCGGCATCGTCGGCATACGTCGGCGGCAGGCCGACGTTAACGGCAGCAGGCCATACGGTGTCATCAACGAGCACCAGGCCCTCATACACGCCATCGGCAGGCACCTGAATGCCGTCGGGAACCTGCAGGTTAGCCGTGGGAAAGCCCATGTCAGAACCCTCGTGACGGCCACGAATAACACCGCCACGCAGCATATACGGGCGGCCGAGCAACTCAGCAGCAAGCTCCACATGGCCCTGTCCCAGCTCATGACGAATGCGGGTGGCGCAAATGGCCTCACCGCCCTCGCAAAGCAGGTCGTGCCCGTATACGTCAACGCCGCGCTCGGCACCCCAGGTGCGCATCTCGTCAACACCAGAAGCACCGCCACGACCCAGCCTAAAGTCGCTGCCAACGCGAATCGAACGAATGTCGACCAGACGCGACACCAGCGAGAGAAAAGCAACATGGTCGAGTGCCGCAACCTCAGGCGTAAAGGGAACGGCCACCACCGCATCGACCCCGGTCTGAGCCAAGGCATGTAGACGGTCGGCCGTCGTCATCAATTTTTGAGCGGGCGAAGGACTCACCACAACGTCCGGATCGGGATCGAAAGTGACCACGACCGCCTTGCAGCCATGGGCACGGGCATCACGGACAAGCGCTTCGATGAGTTCCCGGTGTCCACGGTGAACGCCATCGAACACGCCAATGGCGATCGAGGCAGCACCCAAGTGCTCGCACTCATCAAACGCATCGGCAGTGACGATGCAAGCCTCGCCTTCAAAAAAGATACGCGCGAGCTCGCGAGCGGACAACATCATCGAACACCGCCGATTGCCTGCGGAAACACGTGCTCCATGACAAAGCGGCCACTTTCGATGCGGGCGAGCGCCTTGAGTCCCCCATCGAGCACCAGCGCAAACGGCGCTTTCGAAGCATCGAAATCGGCAAGCGCGCGCTCAACGGGAATGCGTCGGCCGCAGAGCAGGTCTTCGGCAAGATTGCCCGGCAAGTCAACACGCGTGGCGCCCAGGGCCGCAATGGGATCCAGGGCAAAGCCAGGCGCGGACTCGGGAGAAAGCTCCTCGACCGCATGACAGGCGCCAATGGAAACAACACCGGAGGCCGTGCGGCGCAGCGCGGAAATGTGCGCGGCGCTCTCGCAGGCGCGGCCCAAGTCGCGAGCGAGCGCACGGATATAGGTGCCCTTGCTCACCGAGAACGCCACGGTCCACACACACGTATCACCTTCGCCTCCCACGGCGATCAGGCCGGCGGCATAGACCTCGACGGGGCGCGGAGGTAGGTCCACCGCATTGCCCTCGCGAGCAGACTTGTAGGCGCGAACGCCATTGACCGAGATAGCCGAAAACGCCGGCGGCACCTGCATCTGCGGACCCAGCATAGCGGCCAAGCGCTCACGGGCATAGGCAGGATCGCGGAGCTCGTTGGCAACAGCCACCGTGCGGACCGCCTCGCCCTCCGCATCATCGGTATTGGTCTCGGCGCCAAACGAAATGTCGGCGACATAGCTTTTGGTATCGAGGGTTAGCATGCCCAGCAGACGGGTGGCCTGGCCCACACCCACCACCATGACACCCGATGCCATGGGGTCGAGCGTGCCGGCATGGCCGACGCGCCGCTCATGGAGGGCGCGCCGGCATTGCGAAACCACATCGTGGGACGTGCAGCCCACCGGCTTATCGACGGCGAGCAGCATATTCAGTTGAGAAGGTGTACGACGAGCCATGTACCATCCAAAAAGTTAAAGCTCGATGGTCACCGAAGTGGGATCCTCCCCTACCAGTTCGGCCAGCATGGGAAGTGCCACGGTGAGCGTCTCGAGAATCGTTCCGTTGTTGGAAAAACCGGCGGCAGCGGGATGTCCGCCTCCGCCAAAGGCAGCAGCGATCTCGGACACGTTGAGGTCACCCTTGGAGCGCAGGTTGCCGCGCACCTTGGTATCGCCCTCAATGCCCTTCAGGAACAAGCAGACCTCCACGCCCATCACCGAGCGCACCACGTCAACCAGACCGTCGCACTCATCCGAGGTGACACCGCAGGCCTCAAGATCACTCTGGTACGCGTAGCTATACGCGACGCGCCCGTGGGCCACCGTCTTAATGCGGCCCATAACGATGGACTTGAGGTGCAAAAACTCAACGCGCATGCTCTGGTAAACCTCGAGTGCCACACGCGCCGGATCGGCACCGTGGGCAACCAGACGCGAGGCTGCATGGAACGCGGCGGCATCGGCGTTTTGGTACTGAAAACGGCCGGTATCGGTAACCAAGCCACACAGCAGGCAGGTCGCAACGCCATCACGTGCGACAATGCCGCAATTGTCCAAGAAGCGGTCGATGATCATGGCGCAGGCTGCAGCTTCGACGCGCCTCAGGCTGAGCTCGGCAAACTCCTCGCGCGCCGGATGGTGATCGAAGCACACCACATGCTTGGAGCGACGAAGCACCTCGGCGGAGTTGTTCAGGCGCTCGACGACCGGTACGTCCACCGAGATGAACAGGTCCGGATTGCCGGTGTACGCAGATGCCGGCACCAGGCGATCGGCACCCTCCATAAAGCGGTAGATGCGCGGAACCGGGTCATCGTCTGCCAGCAGCAGCGCAATGTCCTTGTTGGGGAAAAACTTCATGAGCGAAAGGCCCAGACCCAAGACGGAGCCCAAGGCATCGCCATCGGGAGAAGTATGTCCCGAAATCGCAATGGAGGACGCACCCTCGATAAGCTCGAGGATGCGTCGTTGAATATCTGCAGACTCGCACGAGGCGAGGTCGGCGGAATTAGTCATCTAAAGCTGCCTCCTGGGCGGCATCCGCTATCGGATAGCCGTCCTCGTCCTTTTCGATCGCAAGCGTGGCGGGAACGTTTTCCAGCGCACGCGTGATGCGCTCGGCCTCATCGGTCGAGCGATCGATGCGAAAATCGAGCTCGGGCGTAACACGCCAATCGAGCGAGCGAGCCAACAGGCTGCGAATACGGCCCTTGGCGCTTGCGAGCGCCTCCATGACCTCGTCGTAGCGGCTCGCATCGCACGACACGTACACACGCGCGAACGAACGGTCCACCGCGACCTCGACCGCGGTCAAAGTAACCAGGTCGAGACGCGGATCGGAAACCTCAAAGAGCAGGATATAACCGAGCTTCTCGCGAAGCTGCTCGCCCAGACGGCGGGTTGCCTGCGTTTGCTTCATAGCGCTACCCCCTACTCGGTACGGGCAACCTGGTCGATGCGGTAACCCTCGATCTGGTCGCCGGGCTTGATGTCCTGGAAGTTCTCCAGGCCAATGCCGCCCTCGGAACCGCTCTTGAGGCTCTTGGCCTCGTCCTTGTAGTGGCGCATCGAGGCGATCTTGCCGTTGAAGACCACGATGCCGTCGCGCACCAGACGCACGGAATCGGTCGCGGCGATCTCGCCCTCTTCGACACGGACACCGGCGGCGATACCGACTTTGGGCACCTTGAAGGTGTCCAGGACGGTCGCGGTACCCGTGGAGACCTCGACCTCGGTGGGCTTAAGCATGCCGATACGGGCAGCGTCGAGTTCCTCGAGGCACTTGTAGATGACGTCGTAGCAACGGATCTCGACGCCCTCGCGCTCGGCAGCGGAGCGGGCCTTACCGTCGGGACGGACACCAAAGCCGATGATGATGGCGTTGGAGGCGTCGGCCAGAACGACGTCGGTCTCGTTGATGGCACCAACGGCGGAGTGGATCGTGTTGATGCGAACCTCGGACTGATCCATCTTGTCGAGCGAGTCCTGAAGGGCCTCGATGGAACCCTGGACGTCGGCCTTGATGATCAGGTTGAGCTCCTTGACCTCGGCGTCGGCAATGGTCTCGAAGAGGTTCTCGAGCGTGACGTGCTTG
>URUW01000078.1 GCA_900551205.1 uncultured Collinsella sp.
AATCGAAATGTCTCCTGGGGGCTATCTATGCTGTACGAGTTTTGTGCCGAGAGCTTTGAGCGTGTGCCGGCGGCTATCGATGCCGGTGCTAAGCGCATCGAGTTGTGCGACAACCTTGCCGTCGGTGGTACCACGCCCTCGGCCGGCGTTATCAGCACTACGGTCAGCTATGCTCACGAGCATGACGCGCGAGTGATGTGCATGATTCGCCCGCGTGGCGGTGACTTTCACTACAACCAGGACGAGCTGCGCATGATGGAGATGGACTTGGGTCTTGCCGTGAGCGCCGGCGTTGACGGCCTGGTCTTTGGCTGCTGCAAGTCCTGTGCCGGCGGCTGGGCGCTCGACGAGCTCACCCTCGGCGCCCTCGTGATGGCTACGGGCTGCGCGACCGAGGAGTGCAAGCGCAGGGCCATCGATATCACCTTCCACATGGCCTTTGACCAGCTCTCGCTCGAGGCTCAGCTCGATGCCATTGACACACTCGCCGACTGCGGCATCACGCGCATCCTGACGCATGGTGGTGCTGCCGGAACGCCGATCGAGGACAACCTGGAGCACCTGTCGCGTCTTGTCGAGTATGCGGGCGACCGCCTGACCATTCTTCCCGGTGGCGGCATTTCCACGGCCAATCGCGATACCGTGGCGGCGGCACTGGGCGTCTCCGAACTCCATGGCACCAAGATCGTGCCGCTGGAGGTATAACCCGTGGCGCTGGTATTTGACGTCCAGCAGGCGAGCGGTAAGCCCGACGATAATCGTCGCCCTGGCACCGCGTGCCCCTTTTGTGACACGGAGGGGCTCGCCAACATCATCCAGCGCGATGGTGACTGCATCTGGCTCGAGAATAGGTTCAAGACCTTGCGCGCCACCCGTCAAACCGTGTTGATTGAATCGGCAGATCACGATGCCGACTTGGTGACCTATGAGCCGGATGAACTCCACCATGTGATGCGGTTTGCTCTGGGCTGTTGGCAGCAGATGATCGATTCCCAGCAGTACCGCAGTGTACTCATGTATAAGAACAAAGGTCCGCTTTCGGGCGGCAGCCTCGTCCATCCACACATGCAGATTGTGGGCTTGGAACAGGAGGACGGCTATGCGGCGCTGACCTTAGCCAACTTTGAAGGCATCGCTGTCTGGCAGCAGGGGAGAATCTCGGTCAACATCTCAACCGAACCGATTATGGGATTCTTTGAGGTCAACGTCTCGGCTCCACAGGGAATCGCCGCCAGCGACGACGCCCGCGACCAAGCCGAAGCGGACCTGTTTGCCGATGCGATTCAGGTGGCCCTGCGCTATATCCTGCACGAGCACCACGGCGGCCGCGCGGAGTCGTACAACTTGTTCTTCTACCACATGGACGGCCGGACCATTGCCAAGGCGCTTCCGCGTTGGGTGGTTTCGCCCTACTTTGTCGGCTATCGTTTGGCCCAGGTTAATGCCGAGACCACGCTCGATATCGATGCTGATCGCCTGCGTGCGCATCTGGAAACGCTCGTATAGCAAGACTAACACCCGCGTAATGCGGACAGTCTAGCGTCCCATGGCGTCGCGGCCGGCCTCGACGCGCTTGCGTTGGGCGGCGCGCTCCTCGCCGGTCAGTCGCTCAAAGAGATGTCCGATAACCGAGGCGAGCACCTGCTGAAACAGCGTTCCGCACATGACGGGAAACACGACTTCGCCTGGAAAGTACTGCGTGGCGATGACGGCGCCCGAAGAGATATTGCGCATGCCGCAGGTAAAGCACATGGTAGTCGTCTCGCTGTATGGCAGATACAGCGCGCGGGCGACCAGAAAACCGACGACAAAGCCGCTGATGGCGAAGGTCAAAATAAAGAGGGCGACTTCCAGGCGCACCGCGTTCATGTGCAGCACGTAGTCGCTCATGGCGGTGGAGTTGGACGCGATGACACCCATCATCATGAACTTGCAGGCGGGCGAAAGCGCGGGGGAGAGTTTCTCATGACCCCAGCCGCGCGTGAGTTCGTTAATGACGATACCGAGCACGGCGGGTATGGCGATCATAAAGGCCATGTCTTGCATCATGCTCGGCACGTCGATTGAGACGGTGGCGCCCAGCAGGAGCTTGAGCGTAAGAGGAATCGTCACAGGCGAGATAACCGAGGACGTCAGGATAATGGTGAGCGCGAGCGGGCCGTTGCCGCCAAACATGCTAATCCACATAAAGGCGGTGACTGCCACGGGTACGCTGTACTCGAGCACGATGCCACATACGAGGTTGGGGTTGGAACCAAAGAACAACGACCCCATGGCATAGGCTGCTATGGGAATAAGCACCGCCGAGACCATCAGCGCCAAAATCAGATGAAGGGGACGGCGGAACACCTCAGCTACCTGGTGGAAGGTGTTGCTGAGCGCGCCTTGGAAGGTCATGAAGGCAAACAAGGTGGGAACGATAGGCTTGAGAACGCCGATCTGCTGGGGAAAGAGCACGCCGAGCGCCACGCAAATCGGAACGATGATTTGCATATGCCCCGCGAGAAACTTTCCCAGTCCAACCCATTGCTTCATATGCTCTTGTGACTCCCTTTGCCCGTGAACCCGTTTTGAATGGATATGCTAGACGCTCGCATGCGTCCGTGCGTCAGAAACGCTCGATTATTTCGAGGCTATTACCGGCATCGTTTACCGAAACCGCGGCGTGCTGCGGCGATTTGCGTCCGCGCTGCACGGTATAATAAATCCGTTCAACAGATCTGCCTGCCGAAGCGGGCATACACAGAGGACTCATCGCTATGAACCGTGAGAGGTATCGCGGCGACCTGCCCCTATCGGGGGTGGGTGCCTATGTCATCGCTTAAGACGACGCATCGCTGGGCGGTCGCTCAGCAAAACCCCGAGCTCGAAAAGGAGCTTTCGGCTGGCCTGGGCATACCCGGGCTGGTGGCGCGCATTATGGTTGCGCACGGCATTACATCCATCGAGGAAGGCCAGCTGTTTTTGACGCCTTCGCTCGATCGCGACTGGGCGGACCCACTCGTTATTCCGGGCATGGCGGTCGTCGCCGACCGCGTTGAGCGTGCTATTCGCAGCCACGAGCGCATCGCCGTCTTTGGCGATTTTGACGTCGACGGCATTACGTCGACTTGTCTGTTGACCGAGGCGCTACGTTCGTTTGGCGCCAACGTCACGCCGTTTATTCCGCACCGTTTTGACGAGGGCTACGGCCTGTCGCGTGCGGCGCTCGACCGCGTCAACGAGCTCGCTCAACCCAACCTGATTGTGACCGTCGATAACGGTATTGCTGCCAAGGAAGAGGTTTCCTATCTGGAGAGCCTGGGGATCGATTTGGTGGTCACGGACCATCACGAGCCGTCCGACCAGGTGCCGCAGGGCGTGCCCCTGACCGACCCCAAGCTCGAGGACGAGGGCCCCTCGCGCGAGCTTGCCGGTGCCGGCGTGGCGCTTAAGCTGGTACAGGTCCTGGGCGAGCGTTTGGGCAAGCCGTCGTATTGGCGTTCGCTGATAGAGGTCGCGGCGCTGGGCACCGTGTCCGACATGATGCCGCTCACGCCCGAGAATCGCGCACTGGTCGCCGAGGGCATCCAGCAGATGCGCGTGACGGCCCGCCCCGGTTATATTGCGCTTGCCGCACTTGCCAAGGCCGACCTTTCTACCATTACGGCCGACGGCCTGTCGTTTTCGCTCATCCCTCGTCTGAATGCTGCCGGCCGCATGGCTGATCCCAAGCTGGCGCTCGACCTGCTGCTTGCCCGCGACCCCATCGAAGCGAGTGCGCTTGCCGCCGAGCTCGAGGAAATCAATCGCCAACGCCGCGAGATCGAGGCGGAGCTCACACGCGATGCCATGGCAAAGGTCGAGGAGACGTATGACGGCGGTCGCGCGATCGTCGTGGGTGGCGAGGGCTGGCACGAGGGCGTCAAGGGTATCGTAGCGAGCCGTCTGACCAACCGTTATCACGTGCCGGCGCTGCTGTTCTCGATCGAAGACGGTATTGCTCGCGGTTCGGGTCGCTCGGTGGGCAAAGTCAACCTGTTCGACGCGGTCGAGCGCTGCTCCGACCTGCTGATTCGTCGCGGCGGGCATGCGGGTGCGGTGGGCGTGACCATCGAGGCGTCCAAGCTCGACGAGTTCCGTCGTCGCCTTTCCGCCGTGCTGTCCGAGCTTCCCGCCGAGGACTTTGAGGACGCCGACGAGGTTGCCGCCACTGTTGACCTCTCCGAGCTAAATATCGAGACTATCGAGCAAATTTCCCGTCTTGAGCCGTTTGGCCAGGGCAATAAGGTGCCGCTTCTGGCCGCCGAGGGCGTGACAATGTGCGATCGCGCCGTGGTGGGCAAAACCGGCGAGCACATGCGCTTCGTGGCGACCGATGGCGCCGCGAGTGTGCCGGCCATTATGTTCCGCGTGCCGCAGATCGATAAGCTCATCAATTGCGATAGCGCCGTCGATTTGGTGTTCGAGGCGGTGGCCGAGCATTGGCAAGGTCGCGTAAAGCCAAAGCTCATGATCAAGGATGTCTTGGTCCGCGATACCACGGTGCCCAGCGTTGACGACCCGGTATGTGAGCTTCGCCGCGGCGTGGAGCCTGCGGACGCCGGTCTTCGTCTGGAGTCCCGCAAGCGCCAAACGCTCGCCCAGCTTTCCTATACCGAGCTCACGCGCTCGCTTATCCATAGCTTTATCGGCTCGAATCAGCCGCACCGCGCGCAGGTCGAGGCGCTCGATGCCCTGGCCGATCACCAAAGTATTCTGGCCGTTATGGGAACGGGGCGCGGCAAGTCTCTTATCTTCCACGTGCATGCCGCGCGCGAGGCGGTCCTTCGCGGGCGTGCGAGCATCTTTGTCTATCCGCTGCGCGCGCTCGTTGCCGACCAGGCCTATCACCTCTCGTCGACGATGGCTGCGCTCGGCATTGGCGTTGGCGTGCTGACCGGCGAGACCGTGGAGGCGGCGCGCGATGACGTGTTTGCCGGCTTGGCTTCGGGCCGCACCGGCATCGTGCTCACGACGCCTGAGTTCCTGTCCATTCACCGCGACCGCTTTGCGCGTTCGGGGCGCATCGGTTTTGTCGTTATCGATGAGGCACATCATGCCGGTCTTGCCAAGGGCGGCGACCGCAGCGCATACCTCGACATGCCCGATATCCTCAAGGCCTTGGGCGATCCGGTCGTTCTGGCCACGACCGCCACCGCAACGGCTCCGGTCGTGTCGGAGCTTGCCCGCGTGCTGCCGATTACCCGTACGGTGGTCGACGAGACGGTGCGCGAGAACTTGCAGCTCGAGGATGACCGAGATCTTGCGAGCCGCGAAAACCGCCTGGTGTCAATCGTGGCGACGGGGGAGAAGACCGTCATCTACGTCAACTCGCGTGATCAGTCCGTGGCGCTTGCCAAGACGCTACGCAAACGCGTTCCCGACTACGCGTCGCATATCGCCTTTTACAACGCGGGCCTTACGCGCACCGACCGCCATCGCGTAGAGGAGGCGTTTCGAGACGGCAGCCTCAGCTGCATCGTTTCGACATCTGCCTTTGGCGAGGGCGTCAACCTTCCCGATATTCGCCATGTCGTGCTCTATCACATGCCGTTTGGCGGCATTGAGTTTAACCAGATGAGCGGCCGCGCCGGTCGCGATGGCCAGCCCGCCGTGATTCACCTGCTCTATTCGTCGCGTGACGCTCGCATTAACGAGCGCCTACTCGACTGTTACGCGCCCGAGCGCGATGAGCTTGTCACGCTCTATCGAGCGCTGCAGACCATGTGGCGCTCCAACCGTGGCAAGACGGGGGACGATTCATTCTGCGCAAGCGATATCGACATTGCGCAGATGTGCCTTGCCATCGATGCTCGCACGCCGGTCGACGAGCGCTCGGTGGAAAGCGGCCTGGGAATCTTCGAAGAGCTCGGTTTCTGTCGCGTTTCGGGGTTTGACGATACGCGTCGCATCGCGATGGCCGAAAACCCTGGCCGCGTGCAATTGAGCAGGTCAATTCGCTATTTGGAGGGCTTGCGCTCGCGCATGGAGTTCTCGGCTTTCCGGAGCTGGGCGCTCGATTCGTGCGCTTCTGATATGCTAGCCAAAGTTAACCGCCCGATCGTACCGCGGGCCTAGGGGAAGGGGACCTCGATGGATGCCGCAGCCCGTACCGCCCATGATTCCACCCTCCAGCCGTTTTCGGAGATGGAGCACTATAAGCATGCCGATGAGCTGCCGCCCGAGATTATGGCGGACAGCTACGACAAGCTAGAGCGCCTGTGCCTCAAATATATGAATGAGGACGACTTCTCTAAGGTGGAGCAGGCCTATTGCTTTGCTGCCGAGAAGCACTGCAACCAAAAGCGCCGCTCGGGTGAGATGTACATCAACCATCCCGTCGAGGTGGCCATCATTTTGGCCGATCTCAAGATGGACTGCGATGTGGTGTGCGCCGCGCTGTTGCACGATACCGTCGAGGATACCGAGACCTCGCTTGCCGATGTTTCCGGCCTGTTTGGCGATACGGTGGCCGAGCTCGTCGATGGCGTGACCAAGCTCACCAACATCGAAGTCGACAGCATGGACGAGAAGCAGGCCCTCACGCTGCGCAAGATGTTCCTTGCCATGTCCAAGGACATCCGCGTCATTATCGTCAAGCTTGCCGACCGCCTGCATAACATGCGTACGCTGGCGGCCCTTCGCGAGGACCGTCGCCTGTTTAAGGCCCGCGAGACCATGGACGTATACGCGCCTCTGGCCGACCGCCTGGGCATGAGCTCTATCAAGTGGGAGCTCGAGGACCTGTCCTTCTTCTACTTGGAGCCCGATGCCTATCAGCGCATCGCGCGCATGGTAGCCGAGTCGCGCGAGGTTCGCGAGCGCTATCTGGCCGAGACCATCAAGACGCTCACCGACGAGCTCAACCGCATTGGCCTGGAGGGCTTCCAGATCAACGGCCGTTCCAAGCACTATTGGTCCATCTACCAAAAGATGAAACGCAAGGGCAAGGAGTTCTCCGAGATCTACGATCTGGTGGCACTGCGCGTCATTACGCATTCGGTGCGCGATTGCTACTCCACGCTCGGCGCGGTGCACACACTATGGCACCCCATGCCCGGTCGCTTTAAAGACTATATCGCCATGCCCAAGGTCAATAACTACCAATCGCTTCACACGACGGTTATCGGCCCCACGGCCCGCCCGCTCGAGATTCAGATTCGAACCTATGAGATGCATGAGCAGGCCGAGTACGGCATTGCCGCCCACTGGCTGTACAAGAAGTCGGGCGGATCGTCTGCGTCTAAGACCAATGATGCCCAGCGTCTGGACGACCAGATTAACTGGCTCAAACATTCGCTCGATTGGGCTGCGTCTGATGAGATCACCGACGCCAAGGAATACCTGCATTCGTTGAAGGTCGACCTCTTCGATCAAGAGATCTTTGTCTTTACGCCCAAGGGCGAGGTCATGGCGCTTCGTGCCGGCTCCACGCCGCTCGACTTTGCCTACGCCGTTCACACCGAGGTGGGCAACCACTGCGTCGGCGCTAAGATCAACGGTGCGGTGGCCCCGCTCACGCACGAGATCAAGACGGGCGACCGCATTGAAATCCTGACCAACAAGAGCTCCAAGCC
>URUW01000079.1 GCA_900551205.1 uncultured Collinsella sp.
AAGGTGCTCTACACCACCAGCTGCGCCATGAAGAACTCCTTCGCGATGAACGATAACGTAAGGTAAAGACGACCTTGCAACGAGCGAGCGGGACAAACGCCGTCAAAGGCTTTGCCCCGCTCGATTTCTATCTTGGCGGTAAAACGATATTGTGTCGTTCACCCAATCTTGGGTACAAGAAGGCCAATGCAGTTGTTCATGATTGGAGCCAACCATGGTTATGAAATTCGATCAGCTTGTTAACGGTGCCATCAACGTGGGCTTCGGCGCCGCCGCCGTTGCCGTCGAGGGCGGCAAGAAGGTCCTCGACGACCTCAATACCAAGGGTGAGCAGGTCCGCAAGGACGCAGGCGCCCCCGATATCGCCCGCAGCGTGTCCGACATGTTCGAGCAGGCGGGTGGCACCATCTCCGACCTGACCGAGCGCCTGGGCATGCAGGGCGAGACCGCGGCACAGCGCGTGCTCGACGAGCTCATTCTGGCTCGCGTCCGCGTTATGACCGCCCCCGAGCGGACGGCCTTTTTGGCCCATGTGCGCGATATCGTCGATTCGGTCGAGGACAACGTGACCTCGGTGCCCGTCGAGTCTGTTGAGCCCGACGACGCAGAGGACGCCAAAGAGGCCGAGTAGCAGCGCAGATGGCAGATTCCACCACCGATTACAACAATCTAGACCCCTTGGGTGACGAGACGTCGGTTGTCGATGAGGTTGAGGCCGTCGTCTCGGGCGCTCGCAAGAAGCCGCGCGCTGTCGATATGGTCCCCGAGGAGCCCGACGCGATGGCGCCGGACGAGGAATACCAGCTCACGCCGGCAGGCCGCCGCGAACGCATCGGTCAGATTGTTCGCCTGGTCAAAAAGTACCGCGTGTGGGATAACCTCACGCCGGTTCGTTTGCGCCGCCTGCTCGAGGAACTCGGCCCCATGTTCGTCAAGATGGGGCAGATTCTGGCCAACCGGTCCGAGATTCTGCCGCAACGCTTTTGCGACGAGCTGCGTCGTCTGCGGTCCGACGTGGAGCCGGTGCCGTACGAGGTCGTACTCAGTTGTCTGGAAGAAGAATACGGCCTGCGCCTGGGAGAGATGTTCGATGCGATCGACCCTAATCCGCTTGGTAGCGCATCGCTCGCGCAGGTGCACCGCGCCCGCCTGGTGACCGGCGAGGACGTGGCCGTTAAGGTGCAGCGCCCCGGTGCGCAGCAGGTGATGGCGCAGGACATCGACATCATTCGCTCGGTGGTGCGTATCGTTTCCAAGTTCGTCAACACCGACCAGTTTGTTGACCTGCACGGCGTGGTCGAAGAGCTGTGGACCTCGTTTCGCGAGGAGACCAACTTTTTGGCCGAGGCCAAAAACCTCAACGATTTCTATGACTTCCACAAAAGTGTGCATGGCGTATCGTGTCCCAAATCCTACCTGGACCTTTGCACCGAGCACGTGGTGGTCATGGACTACATCGACGGCATCTCCATCGCCGATCCCAAGCGTTTGGCAGCCGAGGGTTATGACTTGGAAAAGATCGGCGCCGCGATCGTCGAGGACTACTCGACGCAGGTGCTCGACGACGGCTTTTTCCATGCGGACCCGCATGCGGGAAACATTATTCTCAAGGACGGCATCGTTTACTTTATCGACTTGGGCATGGTCGGACGCATGTCGAGTCACGATCGCGGTATCGTCAAGGACATGATTTTCGCCGTGGCCGAGGGTGACGTGCCCAAGCTCAAGGATTCGCTCATGCGCTTTGCCGTGACGCGCGGCGACTCGGCTGAGCTCGATCATTCGGCCTTTTTGTCCGATTTGGACTTTATCGTCGCAGACTTTGCGGGCCTTGACCTGAAGGATCTGGATATCGGCGAGTTTTTGACCTCGCTGTTAAACCTGGCGCGCAAAAACGACGTTGAGCTGCCGAGCGTGGTAACGATGTTCGCCCGCGGCATGGTGACGCTCGAGGGCCTGCTGACTGAGTATATGCCCAACGTCAACATGATCCAGATAATCCAGACGCATATCAAAAACGAGAAGAGCACCTATGCGCGCGTGCGTGATATGGGACGCGATCTTGCCGCGAGCAGCTATCGCGCGGCAAAAGGCTCGCTCGAGGCGGCCGAGTATCTGGGCTTGGCTTCGCGTATGCTCACGCGCGGCCAGCTTAAGGTAAACACGCAGATCATGAGCAGCGATAAGGCGCTGCGACAGCTGGGCGGAATTATCGACCGCATGTCGATGGCAATTGTGATCGCTGGTCTGTTTATCGGTTCGTCGGTGGTGTACTACGCGCGCATCGAGCCGGTTGTGTTTGGTATCCCAGTCATTGGCTTTATGGGCTACGTGAGCGCGCTGGTGCTGGCGCTTATGCTGGGCCGCAATATCTGGCTCAACAGTCACGGCGGCAAGCACTAGAGGCCGCGACCGTCACCGCATTTTCCTATCGCAAACAATAGCTTTTACCTTGGGCTTCGCCTGCGTGCGAGGCTCTTTTGCGTGATACCATTTTAACGGTAATAATCGATGGCCTAGATGGTGGTGCGGAGACGCATGAATGCGCGGTTTACCTGCGCGTTTGGGAGAATTGGGGTGCAAGTCCCCGGCTGTACCAGTAACCGTAATTCCTCTTGGCTCGGGATGTTCGCGTCGCAGATCGGACGACGTGCCCGAGTCGTTAAGGTTAAGTCGGATCGCCTCCCATCTTGCATGCGGCTGCGGCGTATGCCGCCGGTGTGCATAGGGCTCTGGAGGGAAGGGGGACCCCGATGGGGGAACTCGAGCGCAACATGCGCGATGACGTGGGGCGGCCTCAAGGCAACGCTCCAAGTACAGACAATGGGAGACAAATGGATATGTTTGTGGACGAGCGTCAGCGCGTCTCGCATCGCCGTGGCGCAATTGCGCGCGGCGTAGCCAAGCGCGGCCTGGTGGCATTCCTGGCCTTCGCGATGGCCTTTGGCACCACGCCGGCTCAGCTGTGGGCCGAGGGCGCCGAGGGCATTGCCGAGGCTGTGGCTCAGGCTACGACGCCGGACGAGGGTGCAGCGCCTGCGGATGGTGCTGCCGACCAGGGCAAGGCCGAGGTTTCGGATTCCGAGGGCGCGCCTGCAGCTAGTGCCGCCACTACAGAGGCGGCAACTGGCGACGAAGGCTCGGCGACGGGGGAGAGCCCTGCCACGAGCGTGCAGTCTTCGATGGCATCCGCTGGCCAAGCAGGATCTGCCGCCGCGACTGCCGTCCAGACAGAGAACCCGACAGAAACCGGCGATGTCGCCAAGAAGCAAGTCGAGGTCTCGTTCTCGATTGTCGGCACCGATGCCGACGGCAAGGCTCAGACCTGGGTGGCACCTACGCAACTCAAGCTCGACGAGGGCGCGACGGCTGCGGACGCCTTCGTTAAGCTGCAGCAGAAGACGGGCTTCAAGGCGGACTACGATGCAAACACGGCATACGGGTTCTACCTCAAGAGCATTACGTCCCCGACGGATAGCCGCACGCTTGCCTACGACGCGACAACTGGTGCCTTCTGGCAGCTCTTTGTTGATGGCGCGTCTTCCTCGGTTGGCGCGAGCAGCGTCAAGCTCACCCAGGGGCAGAAGATTGAGTTTGCCTATACGGCTGGTAGCTCGTCCCCTGTCGTTAAGGACCAGCTTGCTGCGAATGTGACCGTCATTGGTCGCGATGCCCAGGGCAAGACTCAGACTTGGGTCGATAACGCGCAGTATGTGGTGACGTCCGGCTCGAGCGCACTTGACCTTACGAAGGTCGCGCTCGAGGCGAATGACATCGACGCCGTTGCTGCGGGCTCCTTCATTCTGAGCCTTAAGTACAACGGCGTTGAGCTGGGTACGCCGCTCGATTATTCGACCCATTGGCAGCTGTTCATTAACGGCAAGTCGAGCGACTACACGGCAGACAATGTCACCATTCATGCTGGCGATACCGTTACGTGGTTCTACGGTGGCTGGGGCGACCAGTTGCCCTCTGATTCCGTCCATGCCTCCGTTCAGGTCCTCGGTAAGGACAAGGACGGCAAGCAGCAGGTTTGGGCCTCGACGGGCCAGACGAGTCTCAAGGCTGGTTCCACTGCTAAGGATTTGCTGGAGCAGACTGGTCTTACCCTCGATGCTAAAGAAGAGTCTTGGGGTTGGTACCTCAGCGGCATTACCTCGCCGCTTGACGGTAAGACCTATGAGTATGATCCTGCGACCAAAAGTTATTGGCAGTTCTATGTAAATGGCAAGTTCGCCCAAGTCGGGGCCGGCAACTACGAACTCCAAGAGGGTGACGCCGTCACCTTTATGTATGGTGCTGACGCCGATGCCCTCCCCGGTCAGGTTCTTGGGTCCGTCGATGTTATCGGTCCCGATGTCAACGGCAACAATACTCGCTGGGGCTCGGCAAGCAATGTTTCCCTGCCCGAAGGCTCTACGGCCCAGGACCTTATTGAGACGGTTCTGAAGGCGAAGGGCGTTACGTACAACGGCTCCCAGAGTGGTGAGTACTGGTTCCTGAATTCCATTACTTCGCCGTTCGATCACAAGCCGTATGGCTGGGATGGTGCGACCAAGAAATATTGGCGTCTGTTTATCAACGGAGAGCCCTCATCTCTCTGCGCCAACCAGGTCACGCTCAAGAGCGGCGACAAGGCTACGTTTGCCTACACCACCGATAAATCGCCCATGCCCGATCCCGACAAGATTGTCGTGGACCCGAGTGCAACGACTCCTGATTGGGATGCCGAGTGGGCCGGCTACGGCAACGGTGGCAACGGTTCGACCGTAACGGATGCCAAGACACCTGCGCAGGCCGCCGGTCTTAAGTGGGCCTTCGATTGGAAGGCCGAGTCTGGTCAGCAGTATGCCAACTGCAGCGAACCTGTCATCGCTAACGGCTTTGTGTACATCGCGACCGAGAACGAGCTCATTAAGATCGATTCGTCCACGGGCAAAAAGGTTGCCTCTGCGCCGCTTGCCTCCAAGGTGAGCTATACCTCTCGTCCGATCTATACCAATGGCCTTATCATCGTTCCGCTCAACGGCGGTGCGGTCCAGGCGATTACTGCAGACAAGCTGATCTGCAAGTGGCTGACGCCTGGTTTGACGGACTTGACGCAGAGCTCCTGCACCGTCGTTTCGGACGGCGAGTACGTCTATGTAGGCTCGGTCGATATTTCGTATGACGAGAATTACAACGCGACCTACGGCAACGGCTCCTTTGCGCGCATTAAGATTGCCACGGGCGAAGTTTCTTGGCAGAACATCGACCCTGCCGAGGGCTATTACTGGACTGGTGCGGCTTTGACGGATAAGTATGCCATCGTTCCTACGAGCGCGGGTACGCTTAAGTGCATTGATAAGACGACGGGCGATGTCGCTTCGACCATGAAGCTCGGCGCTGTCGCAAATGCCGATTGCATTGCCGATCCGTCCAATGGTTCGACCTTCTATCAGATGACGCACGACGGAAAGCTCCATGTGATTTCGCTTTCGGCGAAGGGCGTGTTGAGTGAACAGAAGACGGTTGATCTGGGCCTTACGAATAACATGAGCGCTCCGGCGGTGGCTGGCGAAAACTTGATTGTCGGCGGACAGACGGCTACTGGCTCTGCTCTGGTTCTCTATAACCTGAAGACGGGTAAGACCACGATGGTCGCTGCTGCCGACGGCAAGGCGCTGCCGGCTGGCCTCAACGGTATTGCTGCTACTCCGCTGGTGAGTGTTCAGGGCGGCAAGACCTATGTGTACTTCACTGTTAACAGCGCGGATAGCAAGGATTACGTCAACTACTCTGCTGGTGGTGGCGTGTATCGCTATACGCTCGGCGATGCAGAGGCGACGCAGATTTATGATGCGGCTGGCCATTACCAGTACTGTGACTCTCCGGTCATTGCCGATGCATCTGGCAACCTGTACTACATCAATGACTCGGGCACGCTGTTCAAGCTCGGGGCCGTTGAGTCTTGGACGGTTGCCTTTAATTCCAACGGCGGGTCTGCTTGCGACACTAAGTTTGTTGCTACGGCCGACGGCAAGCTGGTCAAGCCGGCCGATCCGACGCGCGATGGCTACACTTTCGGCGGTTGGTTCACCGATGAGACTTGCGCGCAGGCGTATGACTTTGGCACGCCGGTGACGGCCGACCTGACGTTGTATGCCAAGTGGACCAAGAATGCCGTTAACCCTGGCGGCAATGGTGGTTCTGGCACTAATGGTGGCAACGGTGGCGCTGGCAACGGTTCCGGTGCTGGCACGGGCACGGGTTCCGGCTCCGGCACGAAGGGCCAGCAGGCCGGCGGCGCTATCGCCCCGGGTCATAAGCCGACGACCAAGACGACGGTGTCGACCAAGACCGAGACCAAGGACAACAAGTCCGACAAGAAGGACACCGATAAGTCCGATAAGAAGGACGAGAAGAAGTCTGACAAGAAGTCTGACAAGAAGGACAGCAAGTCCGACAAGAAGTCCGATTCCAAGTCCGATACGGGTGCTGCTTCCACGACCACTGCTAAGAAGTCCTCTAGTGCCTCCGAGCAGGAGGCTGGCACCAACCCGCTCGCCATTGTTGGCGTTGCCGCCGGCGTCATCGGTCTCGCCATCGTCGGCGTGTTCGTGTTCACCAAACGTCGGTAGGTGAGGGCTGTGTCCAATAAATCCAAGGACGCTGACCCCAAGCAACCAGATTCCTCGTTTATCCAGCTTGACGATGCAAAGCAACAGGGCGCCGCTTCGGCGGCGTCCGCCCCTCGTCGCAAGACGTTCCTCGGCGTCCTGACTGCCGCGTGCACCATTCTGATCGTCGTCTCGCTGGGTTTCGTCCATCCTTCCGAGAGCGGTGCCTGGTCCATCGACTGGATCATTCAGACCGTGACGGGGGAGAGCGTCGTCACCAAGGACACCAAGGTGTCTGGCTCGACTACGACTTCGGGCGAGGCCAGTTCCAAGGATTCCAAGTCATCGAATGACGCAAAAGATGAGTCCAAGCATTCTGATGAGTCCAAGTCCAAGGACGATTCCGAGTCTTCAAACAAGGAATCGGACAAGAACTCGGATAACAAGAAGTCCGAGGACCAGGACGGCAAGAAGTCTGGCGATAAATCCGCTGCCCAAAATACGGGAGCCGGTGATACTTCCAATGCGTCTGGCGGTGGCCAGTCGTCTGATGGAGCCTCATCCTCTAATGGTGGAAACGCCTCCTCGGGCAGCCAGAGCGGCTCGCAGGAGTCCAGCTACGTAACAGTGACGGTTTCGGTCACATCGAGCGCTGTGGGCAATCCTGTGTCTTCTGGTGGCACCTTTACCTTTAACGAAGGCGCTACCGTCTACGATGCCCTGTGCGCGCTGGGCCTTTCTGTCAACGCACATGGCTTGTCGTACGGCACGTATGTCTCCGCGATTGGTGGTTTGGCCGAGAAACAGTACGGCGGTACGAGCGGCTGGATGTACTCCGTCAACGGCACAACGCCCATGACGGCCTGCAGCAACTACGTTCTCTCCAACGGTGACAACGTGGTCTGGTATTACGTTACAGGCTAGAGGCCTCGACATAGCGCGCCAGACGGGCGGTTCGGACAAACATCCCGGCCGCCCGTTTTT
>URUW01000080.1 GCA_900551205.1 uncultured Collinsella sp.
CAGGATCGTCGGTGAGGTAGGCCGGATAGGACGTGGCGATGGGCTGGGCGAATCCCATCACAAAGCCCAGAAACACCGCGCCGAGCAGGACGACGCCGGTCGCGCTACCAAAGGCGATGATTGCCGTGCCAGTTGCAAGAGCGCCGATGATGCTCAGCAAGAAATGGCGGCGCGGACCCCAGGCGTCGAGCGCAGCGCCACCCGCAAAGGATCCCAGGATCACGAAAACGTTCATAAACAGAACGGCCAGCGATGTCGCCACGACTGAGGCATCGTCTGCATAGGTGAGCGTTCCGATGACGCCGATAAAATAACTGGTCTGAAACCCGGTGTAGATGAGAAAGCGCATCGCCACCAGCCGCTTGGCCTGCACGGACAGCGATGATTGAGGCTTTGAGAAAAGAGATGCGAGCATGGAGACTCCTTGTTTCATACGAATACGGGCGGTGGGCATTCGCCACCGTCTGTCAAATCAATCTATCCGCATGAAACATTAAGGACGCATCAGGACCCTTCTCTCCGTTTTTCGCCCGTCATGAACTACTTGGTAGATTGTAAGGCATGTCCCACACATCTACCAAAGCAAAAACCACCACAAAGGTGCCTGGCCCCTTTGTGGTGGTTGCGACGTTTACGCTGGTTGAGACTTGGCTAGGCCAGGTCGGCGCCGTTGGTGGCGATGACCTTCTTGTACCAGAAGAAGCTGTCCTTGCGGCTGCGGGCGAGCGTGCCGTTGCCGTCGTTGTCCTTGTCGACGTAGATGAAGCCGTAGCGCTTCTTCATCTCGCCGGTCGAGGCGCTCACCAAATCGATGCAGCCCCACATGGTGTAGCCCATCAGGTCCACGCCGTCCTCGATGGCAATCTCCATCTGCTTGATATGCTCGCGCAGGTAATCGATGCGGTAGCCGTCATGAATCGCACCGTCCGCCTCGACCTCGTCCACCGCGCCCAGGCCGTTCTCGACGATCATCAGCGGCACCTGGTAGCGGTCGTAGACCTCCTCCAGGTAGTAACGCAGGCCCTCGGGGTCGATCGCCCAACCCCAATCGCTCTTCTTGAGGTACTCGTTGCCGGCGCCACCAAAGATGTTGCCCTGCTCCAGCAGCACCGGGTCAGCCGTGGCCGTGGCGCTCATGTAGTAGCTAAAGCTGTAGAAGTCGACCTTGCCGGCGGCCAGCGTGGCGGCGTCCTCGGGCGAAACCTCCACGTGCACGCCTTCGCGGCGCCACACGCTGGGCGCCCACGAGGGATACGCACCGCGCACCTGCACGTCGCCGCAGTAGAAGTTCATCTCGCGCTGCTGCTTTTGTGCGGCCAGAACGTCTGCCGGATTGCACGTGTGCGGGTAGCAGGCGTTGCCGGCGATCATGCAGCCGATCTTGTTCTGGGGATCGATCTGATGGCCCATGGTGACGCACTTGGCGCTCGCCAGGAACTGATGGTGCAGGGCATCGAAGCGCGCCTGCGGGTCGTCCCAGTCGCAGTCGCCAAAGGCCATGGGCGTGTCGGTTGCCTCGGGCACCATGCCGCCGCCCATCACGCCGCCAAAACCGCCCATGAGCAGGCAATTGATCTCGTTAAAGGTGAGCCAGTAGCGCACCAGCCCCTTGTACTCGGTCATGACGGTGCGGGCGTAGTTGAGATAGAAATCGATGAGCTTGGGGTTCTTCCAGCCGCCGTAGTTTTTGGACAGGCCATAGGGCAGCTCATAGTGGCTGAGGGTGACCATGGGCTCGATGCCCTGCTCCTGACAGGCCTGGAACACGCGGCGGTAGAACTCGATGCCGGCCTGGTTGGGCTCGGCCTCGTCGCCGTTGGGGAAGATACGGCTCCAGTTGATGGACATGCGGTAGCACTTAAAGCCCATCTCGCCAAAAAGCTTGATGTCGTCGAGGTAGTGATGGTACATATCCACGGCCTCGTGGCTGGGATAGTGGTACTGGGGCAGGATGCCGTCGGTGATGTGACGCGGCTCGGAGACCGTGCCGCCGGTCATGATGTCGGGAACGCCGAGGCCCTTGCCGTCCTCGTTGTATCCGCCTTCGCACTGATTGGCGGCAGTGGCGCCGCCCCACAGAAATCCATCGGGAAAAGCCATGTTGGCTCCTTTCGTACGTGTTGGGATGTTGCGTGGACGCCGAAGCGGCGTCCACAAGGTAATTTGCGTCCCGATCGGGGTTCGCGTTGAGCCGGCCGCCACGAAACCGGCCTATCTACTACATTTTACCGCGAATCACCGACCACACCGCAATTGTCAATAATAAAACCGCAGGTAGAAGGCTTGACGGTTTTGGGAAAACCGTCGCGTGGTTGGCCCCTACCACTTAAACGTAGTAGATAGACCGGTTTCGTGGCGAGGCATGTTGCGGGACGCGCGCGGACCGGCCGATCGAAACTATGCCGGCTTAAGATATGCGGACGGAGCTGACGGAGACGACGTTTGCCCAGATAAAACCGACCAAAATAAACCTGTCCCTTATTGGCAGGTTCAAAACCATGCCGGTTTACGGAGCAGAACCAGTGCCCCTTGAGCATGCCAGAAACGGCAAGGACAAAACCGCAGGTAGGAAGCTTGTCAGTTTACGGAAAAACGGGGTATGGTCAGCACTCACCGTTTTAGCCCCGTAATCCGGCATGGTTTTGATTTTGGGCAGTCGCTCGGACGAGCGCATGGCATCTAGCCCCTTTGAGAAAAGCCGGCGGGGCGCTCTCCCGCCGGCTTGGTACCGAGTCTTTGTCGTTTGGGCTACTTGGCAGCCTCGGGCTTGTAGGTGACAAACTCGATTGCGAAGCCCACGGCGGCACCCACGAGCGAGGCAACGATAGCCCAGATCATGTGGTTGATGCCGTTAACACCGGAGGGGTCGATGAAGGACAGCCAGTTGAAGACGCCCAGACCACCGGACATGTACACCACGGCGCCGGAGATGCCGATGATGAGGCCGCCCACAGCAGAACCGATGCTGGCGTTGATGAAGGCCTTCTTATCGGGTAGGGCGACACCGTAGATAGCGGGCTCGGTGACGCCAAAGAAGAAGGCGGAGATCATGGCCGGCAGCGCGATGCCGCGGAACTTCTCGTCCTTGTTCTTGAGATACATGGCAAAGAGCACGGCGCCCAGCGAGAAGGAGTGGGCGATAACGGAGCCCAGAACGTAGTCGTAGCCCAGAGTGGACAGGTTGACCAGCGCGATGGGCACGAGGGACCAGTGGAAGCCAAAGATGACCAGGCACATCCAGAAGGCACCGACGAGGGTGCAGCCCAAGATGGAGCCGATCATGGGCAGGCCAAACAGCAGCGCGAAGAACTCACCAAGCAGGTTGGTGATGAGCGTGGCGATGGGGCCAATGACCAGATAGCCAAGGGTGACGGTAACGGTGACGACGATCAGCGGGGTGAAGAACATCTTCATAGAAGCGGGCATCCACTTCTTAACCCAGTGCTCGAGGGTGGAGCCAAACCAGACCATGAGCAGGATGGGGATAACGGAGCTGGTGTAACCCGAGGCAGGCATGATGAGCGGCAGGCCCAGGAACGTGGTGTACCAAGAGAAGGTGCCAGCAAAGCCGAGCTCGACGGAGCCGACAACCTCGCCCGAGGTCAGGGCAACCATGGTGGGATACACCAGGGCAAAGGCGATGGCCATGCCGTTGAACTCGCTCATCTTGAACTTCTTGGCCGCGGTAAAGCCAAGCACCACGGGCAGGAAGTAGAACATGCCGTCAGCGACGGTGTAGAGCAGCGTGTAGGCGCCGTCGTTGGCAAAGCTCGGGACCAGGAAGGTAGCGAGCGCCAGCAGGCCCTTCATGATACCGGCAGCGGCGAAGGTGCCGAGCATGGGGGCGAAGATGCCCGAGATGAGGTCGATGATCACATCGGTAACGCCCTTGGGAGCGGCATCGTCGTCATCGGCGTCGACGGCGCCGCCGTCGCTAAAACCGCCGGCCTTGAGAACGGCGTCGTAGACGTCCTCGACGATGTTGCCCACAACAACCTGGTACTGGCCGTTGGCGTGCATGACCTTGATGACGTTGGGCAGCTCGGAGATTGCCTCGTCATTGGCCTTCGACTCGTCCTTGAGCTTAAAACGAACACGGGTAATGCAGTGTGCGACGCATTTGACGTTGGACTTGCCGCCAACCAGCTCTACGATCTGGGCAGCAAGATCGTCGTATTTACCTGCCATGATCTGTCCTCTCTTTTCCAAATTTCGACAAAAATATCCCCTACCGCGAGCCGGTACCTTGCCCGCAGTTAGAAACCAAAAAGAATTGTTGCGATTGCCGCCGGGCTGGCGGCTTTACTCACTCGGTCTGCGAAGCCGATCGCAGACGGTTGATATGCATCATCAGATACAAGAGCTCCTCGTCCGAGCAGCTCTGCTTGAACTCTTTCTCGAACACGCGGTTGATGGCGTACGCACACTGGTAGGCCTCGGGAAAATCGCGGGCGGCCTGCATAAACAGTGAGGAGTTCTCGGTCTGCGTGCAGCTGCCCTTAACAAGGCGGCGAACCAAAAAGCGCAGGTGCGCAAGAAAGCGAATGTAGCAGTACGACGCCGTGTCGAGCGAGCAGCCGAGCTGCTTTTCCACGGAATGGGTTACCTCGTCAAGCACGCGGGTGCTCTTCATGATGAAGTCCATGTCCTTGGCGCGGCCCATGCCGTCGACCTCGGCGTTAACGATGTGGAGCGCGATGCTCGTGGCCTCGTTCTGACCCAGCTTGGCGCCGGTGTGCTTTTGCACGATGGCGAGCGCGGCCTGACCGATTTCGAGCTCACGCGGGTAGATGAAAGCCACCTCATGCTCGAGCGGGTTGGGAGCGCTGATCTGGTCGTCGTCGCGCTGAACGGCAAACTGCAGGTGATCTGCCAGGATAAAGGGCAGGCCACCGGACAGCTTGCAACCAAGCTGCTGGGATGCGAAGCAGGCAATGTCGCTTGCCGCGAGCAGAACGTCGTCGGGAAGTGTGCCGACCATATCCTGCAGGCTCTCGGGAACGTTATAGAATTTGCGCTGGATGAGCGACTCATCGGCAAGCTCGTAGGGCATCTCGTGAAAACCGATGCCCTTGCCAAAGACAACAACCTCTCGGCCGTCATCGCTGGCGGCGAGAGCAACGTTATTGTTGATCTTCTTTAAAATGAGCATGAAAAAACTCCTCGGACATCGGCGCTAGACGACGGGGCGATATTCCTCGTCTTCTATTATGCGCAAGTGATGCCTCCCGAGGAGTAACAAACTTGTGAGCACGTGGGCGATTGTAGGATGAAACTTGCATGCAGCGTAAGCCCCATTGGTGCGAAAGTCCGCTGAACGGTAGGAAATCGCCTGTAAACGGCAAAACCACCACAAAGGTGCCTGGCCCCTTTGTGGTGGTTTTGGCTGATGCCCCGATGTTACTCGCGCGGGGTGCCGTAGGGGTTGTACAAATCTGCAAGAGCAAATGTGCCGGTAGTAGCATCAAAGTCGAGTTCGAGCACACAGCAGTTGCCAATGCGGTGCTTCATCTTGAGCGGCTCCACGCCCACGCCGCGCATGACCTGAGCCGCTGCGGCGCCATGGCTCACGCACAACACGCTCTCATGTCCAGGGCGCTGCATGAACTCGGTGATGGTCGCCATCATACGCTCGCGAAACTCGACTTCGCCCTCGCCGTCATACTGCTTGTAAAAATCGCCGTACGGCAGGCGCGGATTCAAATCCTCGCTCGCGCCCTCAAATTTGCCAAAGTTCCACTCCTTAAGGCCCTTGACGCGCTCGTAAGGCTGACCGGGGAACGCAAGCTCAAGCGTGTCGCACGCACGCTCGGACGTCGAACTGTACGCATGGTCAAACGTAAGGCCACGCCCTCGCAGGGTCGCACCGACAGTTTTAGCCTGCTCGATTCCCAGCTCGGTGAGCGGCGAGTCACACCAGCCCTGCTTGCGACGAAGCAAGTTAAAGAGCGTTTGACCGTGACGCATAAAGTACAGTTTTGACATGAGGCCTCCGTGATCGCAATCGTTTGTCAGCGATTATGACACCTTGAGCTAACTTTAAGTCAAAGCTTTTTTTGCAAAAACCACCACAAAGATGCCTGTCCCTTTTTGGCAGGTTATGGCAGCGCAGCGAGCCGGTTCCAAGTGCCCCAGGTCGCCCCGAAAGAGGAGCGACGCGTACTTTGGTACGCGAGCGACGGCTTGAGGGGCGAGATGGGGTGCTTGGGGCCGGCGCAGCGTCGAGCCTTAAAGGTGATCTTGGATCAGATCGCAGATGGCTCGGGCGTCGTTGATGTTGATGGCTCGGGTCGCAAAGCCGGCGTCGAAGGCCTGGCGTGCCAGGGCTTCATTGCAGGCAAGGGCCAGCGTGTGACCGTCGACCAGGTCGAGCGAGCTCTTGCCGCGCAGACGGTCGACACCGGAGCGCGCGACGACGATGTTGTCGAAGCCCTCGGTCTTGTAGCCCTCGATAATCACCACGTCGACATCGTTGTAGCGCGACAGCAGCTCGCGCGCGGGCATCTCGTCCTCCTCGCGCGTGTCGGCGTACTCCGCCCAGCGCGTGGCGCAGATGAGACCCACGTGCTTGGATCCGGCCTGGTGATGGCGCCAGGTGTCCTTAGCGGGCACATCGATATCAAAGCCGTGGTGCCCGTGATGCTTGAGCGAACCCACGCGCAGGCCGCGGCGAGTGAGCTCGGCGATAACCTTCTCGACGAGCGTGGTCTTGCCCGAATTTTGGTAGCCGATAAACGCGATTGCGGGGACGGCCGGAGTGGGAGCTGCGGGTACAACGGCGACGGGTGCGCTCGCGGGTGCGTCGCCCGCGGCTCCCACAGCCTCAACAGCAGCGGCCTGACGCTCGGCACGATCCCACACGCCCGAGCGGCCGCCCTCCTTGTGCAGCAGACGAACGTCGACGATCTCCATGCCGCGATCGACGGCCTTGCACATGTCATAGATCGTTAGGCACGCGGCACTCGCGCCGGTCAGCGCCTCCATCTCGATACCCGTCTTGCCCGTCACGCCCGCCGTAACCAGCACGTGAAAGCCAACCTGCCCGTCCGTGCGCGCCGGCGCCCAGCCCTCGGGCACGTCCTCGGCCGGCGTCCCCGCCGGAACGATGGGCGCAATGTCGCACTTGCTCTTGGTAATGAGCAACGGATGGCACATGGGGATGATGTCGCTCGTGCGTTTGATGGCCATGATGCCCGCCACGCGCGCGCAGGCAAGCACATCGCCCTTTTTGGCGCGGTCCTGCAGCACCATGGCCTGCGTCTCGGGGTGCATGAGGATGGTGCCCTCGGCGATGGCAATGCGATGGGTCTCGGCCTTGTCGGACACGTCGACCATGCGCACCTCGCCCTTGGCGTCCACATGCGTCAGCTCGTCGCGACGGGCGTCGCGGGCGGGCTCGGCGACAGCGCTGGAAGTCGGCTGCGCGGACGCGTCGGCGTTGCCAGCATTCGCCGCAGCCGTGACTTTGTGGGCAGACATCGCGGCCCTACGAGCGGCCTTGGTGGC
>URUW01000081.1 GCA_900551205.1 uncultured Collinsella sp.
CCGATGCCACCGCCAGCCCCTGGAACTGGGAGGCGACTGCTCGCGAGGACCCGCAGTACCGCCCCTTCGACGCCGACGCCTACTTTATCGGCGGCACCAAGGGCGCCCTGTCGCTGCCCCGCCTGCACCAGTTCTCCTACGACGGCGCCTCCAACTGGCACAAGCCGCTGCAGATGGAGATTCCGGCTGTCGACCCGGCACTGCCGCACAAGATGCAGCTCAAGCACTTTGTGAAGGTCGTCCGCCGCGAGGTCGAGCCCGTCGTGACCCCCGCCGACAACGTCAAGACGCTCACGCTTCTCAACGCTATCAAGGAGGCAGCCGAGACCGGCCAGCTCGTCGAGCTGTAATGCCTTGAGAGCGGCCGCGGCAGAAACCCCATGCCGAGTCCCTCGGTCTGCCATCAACAAGTCCCTCTTCTTTGCCCCGCGAGCAGCCTCCTGCCCGCGGGGCATTTTGCTACCTTGCCAATGATTTTTCTGGGACGGGGGACTTTTTGCACCTTAGCTTGATTCGTTCGCCACGAAATGTGCCTATCTACTACGTTTAACCAATCACCCTCATCCATACCGAATTTCGCGAAATAAAAACCGCAGGTAAATGGCTTGCGCATTTTCGGAAAACCGGGGGATGGTCGACCCACACGGTTCAAACGTAGTAGATAGGCCGCTTTCGTGGTCCCGCGCCAAAACAGTCTTTTTTGAGCGAAGTGGCAGGTGGTATCCTTGGTAGCTCTGTGCTGCAAACGCACCTCAAACGCAAGGAGTCCCATGGATCTTATCGCCCAGCTCGCGCGCGAGCTCAACCTTAAGGCCGCCAACGTCGAGGCGGCCGTCAAGCTCATCGACGAGGGAAACACCATTCCCTTTATCTCGCGCTACCGCAAGGAAGCCACGGGCGGCATGGACGATGTCGCCCTGCGCGCGCTCGACGAGCGCCTGTCCTACCTGCGTAATCTTGAGCAGCGCAAAGAGGACGTCATTCTGCTCATCGGCGCCCAGGGCAAACTCACGCCCGAACTCGAGCAACAGATTCGCGAGGCCACACAGCTCCAGCGTGTCGAGGACCTCTACAAGCCCTACCGCAAAAAGCGCATGACCCGCGCGCAGAAGGCACGCGAGGCCGGCCTGGAGCCGCTCGCCAACATGATCATCATGCAGGCCTCGGCCAAGGGCAGCGCGCTCGACGCCGCCGCGGACTACGTCAACGAGGAGGCCGGCTTCGACACGCCCGAAAAGGCGCTCGCCGGCGCCGCCGACATCGTGGCCGAGACGGTGGCCGAAGATCCCGAGAACGTCGCCGACCTGCGCGCCTTTACGCAAAACACCGCCGACATCGTCGTCGAGGCCACCGACCCCGCCGAGAAGACCCCCTACGAGCCGTACTACAGCTATGATGAGCCGCTGCGCCGTATACCCAACCACCGCGTGCTGGCTATCGACCGCGGTGAGCGCGAGGGCAAGCTCCGCGTGCGCGTGAACGTCGACGGCGCTGCCGCTACGGCACGCCTCGGCAGCCGCTGGCCCCGTCGCCAGGGCGTGTTTGCTCCCGTCTTTGACGCCGCCATCGCCGATGGCTACAAGCGCCTCATGGCCCCCTCGCTGGAGCGCGAGGCCCGCGCCAAACTCACCGTTCGTGCGCAGACCGAGGCCATCAACGTCTTTGCCAAGAATCTCGAGGGCTTGCTCTCGGCACGCCCCGTGCGCGGCGCCCGCGTGCTCGCTCTCGACCCGGGCTACCGCACCGGCTGCAAGGTCGCCGTCATGGACGAGACCGGCAAGCTACTCGACCACGGCGTGGTCTATCCCACCAAGCCGCGCCACGACGTCGCCGGCACCAAGCGCGAGCTCGCCCGCCTCGTCAAGAAGGACGGCGTCAACACCATCGTCATCGGCAACGGCACCGCCAGCCGCGAGACCGAGGAAGTCGTCTCGGAGTTTATTGCCGAGCAGGCACCCAGCCTTCGCTACACCATCGTCAACGAGGCCGGCGCGTCGGTGTACTCCGCCTCCGAGCTCGCCAGCCAGGAATATCCCGACCTGGACGTCACCGTACGTGGCGCCATGAGCCTGGGCCGCCGTCTGCAAGACCCGCTGGCAGAGCTCGTCAAGATTCCGCCCCAGTCCATCGGCGTTGGCCAGTACCAGCACGACCTTGACCAGGCCGAGCTTTCGCGCACCTTGGGCCACGTGGTGGAAGACGTCGTCAACCGTGTGGGCGTCGACGTCAACACCGCGAGCGCAAGCCTGCTGGGCTACGTGTCGGGCATTACGCCGAGCGTAGCCAAAAACATCGTGGCCTACCGCGAGGAAAACGGGGCCTTTACCGATCGCCGCCAGCTCAAGAAGGTCCCCAAGCTGGGACCCAAGGCATACCTCAACGCCGCGGGCTTCCTGCGCATCAGCGGCGGCAAGAACCCGCTCGACGCGACAAGCGTCCACCCCGAGAGCTACGAGGTGGCCACGGCCGTCCTGGAGCGCGCCGGCGTTGCGGCAAGCGAGCTCAGCCGCGGCGGCGTGCCCGATATCGAGCGCCGCCTGGGCAGCATCTCGGCGCTGGCAAGCGACCTGGACTGCGGCACCCTCACGCTCATCGACATCGTCAACGAGCTCAAGAAGCCCGGTCGCGACCCGCGCGACGACGCGCCCGAGGTAGTCTTTAGCCGCTCGGCGCTTTCGATCGACGACCTGGAGCCCGGCATGGAACTCAAGGGCACGGTGCGCAACGTTGTGGACTTTGGCGCCTTCGTCGACGTGGGCGTGCACCAGGACGGCCTCGTGCACATCTCCAAGCTCGCCAACCGCTTCGTCAAGCACCCGAGCGACGTGGTGCGCGTCGGTGACACGGTCAAGGTGTGGGTCGAAAAGGTCGATCGCGACCGCAAGAAAATCTCCCTCACCATGGTGCAGGGGAAGTAAACCGCCAAAGCAAGGGTCCCCCCTCTCGCGACGTGCAAAATCGCGAGTATTCTGCAAATTCCACCGTCCGGATGCCCCTCAGAGACGAAAAAGCAAGAAACAGCCCCCGTTTTAGCGTCATCAGAGCCAAAACGGGGGCTGTTCCATGCTTCACCCAGCTGGTAAAAGCCTTTACCTTGCTGAATACTCTCAATTTTGCACGGCGCAGGCGGGGGGACCTTTGTCCACGGCAGGATATGGAAGCCTATCACCAACCTACCGGCAAGTTCGTGTCGGCAGCCCCGGCCTTTCCTTTGCCTAGCGCGACCCTCGCGAAGCGCGTGAGCGATAGGGAAAGGAAAGGCCGGGGCGAGCAGCCCGCGGCGTAGTCAGTGTTCGCGTTACGGCAGAATATGGAAGCCCAGAGCGGCGATATCTTTAGCAAAACCGCGCACGGTGTCGAGCGAGACCTCGTACGGATCACGGCCGATGTTCTTACGCTTGGCCAGGATGCTGTTGGGCACCGTAATGATCTGGCAACCACAGGCTTCGGCCTGGTAAATGTTGATAAGCTCGCGCGTGGACGCCCACAAGACCTCGCAGTTGGGCTTGGCGGCAGCCTTCTTGACCGACTCCGTCATAAACGGAATGGGATCGACACCCGTGTCGGCGATACGGCCGGCAAAGAGCGAGATGATGGACGGCGTCTCGGCGTCAACGGCGTCGACCATCTCGTCAACCTGCGTAGGCGTGAAGATGGTGGTGACGTTGACCTTGATGCCGTCGGCGGAAAGCTTGCGGACCAGCTCGGCGGTGGACTCGCCCTTGGTGGTCACGCACGGAATTTTGACGTAGACGTTCTCGGCCCAGGTAGCGATCTCGCGGGCCTCGACCTCCATGGTCTCGACGTCGTCGGCAAAGACTTCAAACGACACGGACACATCGGTGATGTGGGCCAGGACCTCCTTGGCAAACGCGCGGTAATCCGTCACGCCGCCCTTTTTCATAAGGGACGGGTTGGTCGTGAAACCCTGAACGTTGCCGTTCTCGTACATGTCGAGCATGCCCTCGAGGTTTGCACCGTCAGCGAACACCTTGATTGCCATCTGCCTGATTCCTTTCGTTAGCATACGGCCGATAAACTGCTAAACACTTTACCTACGTTTATCAAGGCGTGAGCTGCGGTTTTTTATCTTCTCGGCGAACGGTATAAACGCCTCAGTGTTTGGATTGATAAATCGATTGAGCATGCAAAAGCAAAGAGTCGCAGTTTGAGCAAACGTCAGAAGGCGAGATTCATTAGATGAGGCCAAAATGCTGCATCGCGGTGACGGTGCCGTCGTGTGCGACATCGTCGGTCACGTAGTCGGCGACCGCCTTGACCTCGGGCATGGCGTTGCCCATGGCCACGGCCGTCTCGACAGCAGCGAGCATGCCCAGGTCGTTGCCAGAATCGCCAAAGCCAAAGGTGCGCGCATTTCCCTCGCGGCCCAGATACGCCAGCACTCGCGCCACGCCCACGCCCTTGTCGATGCCCTTGGGGCTCAGCTCGCGATTCTGACCACCGGTGTTGCACAGCTCAAACTCGCGATCGATAAAGCCGTCATCGTTGGCTACGCGAGCCAGGTCGCACGCGTTAATGCACACCTTGCCTACGCGCAAGCGACCATCGACGCGCATCTGGTCGGTGCCATGCACCACGCCGGCGCCTAGCAGAAATGACTGTTCGACACCAACTGGCTCAAGTGAATAAGTGGCACCGTTCGTCTCGAACAACGCCTCGCCGCCCGCCACAGCAATGCGACGCGCGAGCTCCTCAACAATGTCTTCGTCAATGCAGTCCTCGTGTGCCACGCGGCCCTCGACCTCGAGCGTGGCCCCCGCCATGGCAACGATACCCGCCGGGTTCAGCGCGCGCAGGCCATCGGCAATCAGCCACAAGGGGCGACCCGTGCAGATAAATGCCTGGTGACCCGCATTGCGCAGGCGACCAAATGCATCGACAACGGCCTTCGACGGATGGATTGCATTGAAGTCCTTATCGGTCATATCGTCGGGATCGAACGACGTCAGCGTGCCGTCCACGTCAAAAAAGAGCACAGCGGGTTCGGGACACGCATCAATCATATGGGTTCCTTTCGAGGATAAGGGCAAACGAAGCATCCATCATATAATGGAGCGACGCAACTAGAGAGGTCACCCATGGAATTTTACGCAAGCTGCCCCGAGGGCTTTGAGTCCGCACTCGCCGATGAGCTTAAACGCCTCGGGCTTTCGCATGTCCGCCGCCTGAAGGGCCGCGCTACATTTGAGGGCGAGCTCGAAGAAGGCTATCGCGCCTGTCTGTGGTCGCGCCTGGCCAGCCGCGTGTTCGTGGTACTCGGGCGCTTTGAGGCGCAGGATGCCGATGAACTGTACGATAGCGTTTACGACATCGCCTGGGAAAGCATCGTCCGCCCGGGCGCTACCATCGCCATCACCGCCCGCGGCGTGACCGAGCAGCTGCGCAACACGCGCTTCTCGGCCCTGCGCGCCAAGGACGCGCTGTGCGACCGTCTGGCCGAGACCACGGGCCGTCGCGCCGACGTCGATGCCGCCGACCCCGGTGTTCACCTACTGCTTTCGCTGCGTCAGCGCCGCGCGAGCATCAGCCTGGACCTTTCGGGCGACCCGCTGTTCAAACGTCTGCCGCCCGCTGCGACTCGTGCCGGCGAGGGCGCACACGTGTTGCGCCCCGACTACGCCGCCCTGGTGCTGGCGCAGGTCGGCTGGACCGCACTATGCGAGCGCAAGCTGACGGCCGACGATTACGAGAACGAAGCCCTTCCCACGCTGATCGATGCCTCGTGCGCCGGCGGCGGTCTGCTGCTGGAGGCCGTGAACATTCTGACCGACCGCGCCCCGGGCGCCACACGCGAGCGCTGGGGCTTTGAGGGCTGGCAGCTGCACGATGCCGCCCTGTGGGAGCAGCTGCTTGCCGAGGCGCGCGAGCTCGAGGCGGCAGCGCGCGAGCGCCAGGCGCGCATCGTGGCCGTGGATGTTGACCCCGCCGCCCGCAAGACCGCTGAGCGCATGGTTAAATGTGCCGGCTACAAGCGCTTTGTCGATTTTTGCGCCACCAAGTCCGCCACCGTACTGGACCACGCGGGCGCTGTCGCCGGCGCCGCCGTGGTCGCGGATACGACCGAGACACCGCTTTCGCTCATGCATGACACCATGACGCTCATCGGCGAGTTGCGCCGCGCGCCCGAGCTTGCCGCGGCACCGGTCGCCGCGCTCACCCGCGACGGATTGCTGGCCCGCGCGCTCCATACCGAGCCCGAGCGCTCGATCGCCGTCATGCCCAACAACGAAGAGGCGACCGTCGAAGTCTGGCCTTCGCTCGACCACGCCGCCGCAGCGTTTGAGGCTGCGACCAGTGCGGATGCCGAGGCCGAGGCTGCGGATGCCAACGAAGTCAACGATGAAGCCGCCGCTTCCGCCATGCCCGAGCCTGCCGCCATGCTCGACCTGGGCGACGGCAAGCCGCTGCCCGTGCTCATCCCCGAGTCCGAGCAGTTCGCCAACCGCCTGCGCAAGGACGCACGCCTGCGCCGCAAGTGGGCCAAGCGCGAGGGCGTGAGCTGCTACCGCGTCTACGATGCCGACCTGCCCGACTACTCCGCCGCTATCGACCTGTACGAGGGTTGCCCGCAGACGCCGGGCCGCTGGCTCGTCATCGCCGAATATGCCGCGCCCAAGACCATCGACCCCGCACTGGCCCAGGCCCGTATGCTCGATATCCTGGCCATCGCGCCGCGTATCCTAGATGTTCCCGCCGAGCATGTGCACGCCAAGGCCCGCATGCGTTCGCGCGGCGGCTCGCAATACGGCAAGCAGGGCGCCGGCAAGGGCGGCTCGGGCGAGCGCGCCAATATCGCGCGCCGTCGCCTCCCGCTCATCGAAGAGGGCGGCCTCACCTTTGCCGTCAACTTTGACGACTACCTAGACGTCGGCATCTTCTTGGACCACCGTGTCACCCGCAACCTGGTGCGCGAGCACGCCAAGCAGGCGCGCCGCTTCCTCAACCTGTTTGCCTACACCGGCACTGCCACCTGCTACGCGGCCGATGGCGGCGTCGAGGAGACCGTGACGGTCGACCTCTCCAATACCTATCTGGACTGGGCCGAGCGCAACATGCGCCAGAACGGCTTTGTGGGGCCTCAGCATCATTTTGTGCGCGACGACGTGCTCGCCTGGATTCGCGACCAGCGCCAGACGCGCAACCGCTGGGACCTGATCTTTGTCGACCCGCCCACGTTTTCGAACTCGTCCAAGATGGGCCGCCGCACCTGGGATGTCCAGCGCGACCATGTTGAGCTTTTGGCTGGCGTATCGCGCCTGCTCGCGCAGGGCGGCCATGCCATCTTTAGCTGCAACCTGCGCGGCTTCCGCCCCGAAACGCGCAAGCTCGCCCGCGCGGGCGTGGTGCTGGAGGACATTACGGCGCAGACCATCCCCGAGGACTTCGCGCGCAACCAGAAGGTGCA
>URUW01000082.1 GCA_900551205.1 uncultured Collinsella sp.
TACCGGTTCGTCAATTTCTGTCCCTAAAGCGACCGTTGCTGGAGCGTAAGCCGCTTTACGATGTGATTGAGCAAGACTTTAAGCAAAAAATACGCGTGGCCGAAGAGGAGTTCTATGCGAGCATAGCCCGTCCCACCGATGCCCACCTTTTGGAAATCGTCGAGGGCTCGCCTGTGCTCGATTTGGTTAGGACTACGTATAACGAGTCAAACGAGGTTGTGGAGTATACGCTCTCGGTTGCTCGTGCCGATCAGTTTAAATACAAGGTTTACCACCAGCGTAGCGATTAGTGTCTGCACCGTTTCCATATGATGATTCTTTGTATTTAACTGGTTACTACCAGATAACCAACCGAAGTGTATAATTGCACGTCAGAGGATTACTTCTAGAGAGAGGTATTAGAAATGTTCGAGAAGAGTGTCGAGGAGCTCACCGAGCTCGGCGCCCAGATCACCACGGCCGAGATTGCTCAGCAGCCCGAGCTTTGGCGTGATACGCTCAACATCTATCGCGAGAACAAGGAGGCCATCGAGGCCTTTCTGGCTGAGGCTCGCGCTATGGGCGAGGGCCGTCTGTCCGTTGTCTTCACCGGTGCCGGTACGTCCGACTATGTTGGCGATACCTGCGCCCCGTACCTGCGTCACGCTGGCAACACTGATCTCTACGACTTTAAGCCCATCGCCACGACCGATATCGTGAGCGCCCCGCGCGACTTCCTGCGCGCTGAGGATCCCACGCTCGTGGTTTCCTTTGCCCGCTCTGGCAACAGCCCCGAGAGCCTTGCCGCCGTTGCCGTTGCCAAGGAGCTCGTCCACAACGTCAAGTTCCTCAACATCACCTGCGCGCCCGAGGGCAAGCTCGCCGTCGAGTCTGCCGATGATCCCAATGCGCTGACGCTGCTCATTCCGCGCGCCAACGACAAGGGCTTCGCCATGACCGGCTCCTACACCTGCATGACCCTGCTCTCTACCCTCATCTTTGACGAGGCTTCCGACGAGCAGAAGGCCGAGTGGGTCGAGACCATCGCCAAGATGGGCGAGGAGGTCATCGCTCGCGAGTCCGAGGTTGCCGACTACCTCGCTGGCGACTTCAACCGCGTGACGTACTTGGGTTCCGGCTCCTTCGGTGGCCTTGCCCAGGAGAGCCAGCTCAAGATCCTCGAGCTTGCTCACGGTCTGGTCGCTACTTCCTACGACACCTCCATGGGCTATCGTCACGGACCCAAGTCCTTCGTCGACGACAAGACCCTCGTGTTCGTGTTCGTCAACAACGACGCCTACACCCGTCAGTACGACATCGACATCCTCAACGAGATCGGTGGCGACAAGATCGCTCAGCACACCGTTGCCGTTCAGCAGGATGGCGCTACCGTCTACGAGGGCGAGTCCTTCACCTTTAAGGGCTACGAGGCGCTTCCCGAGGGCTACCTTGCTCTGCCGTTCGTGATGTTTGCTCAGGCTATCAGCCTGCTCAACTCCGTGCGCGTGGGCAACACGCCCGACACGCCGAGCCCCACCGGTACGGTCAACCGCGTGGTTAAGGGCGTGACGATTCACCCCTTCACCGCTTAATCGCGTCCCCCTGTAAGGGCGCCCGTCCGCTCATAACGGCGGGCGGGCGCTTTTTGTTATTACGTGGGCTGGGTATAAGCATCACCACAGTCAACTGCTTTAGAAGCAAGGAGTGCATATGAGCACGTACGCAATTAAGGCTGACAAGTTCTTCTTGCCGGCAGGCCCGCAACTGGGCGGCTATCTTATGGTCGAGGATGGCGTCTTTGGCGCCTGGCAGGCCGACGAGCCCTCTTGCGAGATCAAGGACTACACGGGATCGTGGATCGCACCGGGTATGGTCGATACCCACATCCATGGCTTCTACAACCACTCAACTACCGATAACGACCCCGAGGGTATCGATATCAGCTCGACTGAGCTCGCCCGTCGCGGTACCACCAGCTGGCTACCCACGACGTTCACCGATGGCGTCGAGCAGATCAAGGACGCCTGCGCCGCCATCGCTCAGGCGGACGAGGGTCGCGGCCCCGACTTCTGCGGTGCTCGCATTCAGGGCATCTACCTGGAGGGCCCCTTCTTTACCATGAAGCACGTGGGCGCGCAGAACCCCGCTTATCTTATCGATCCCTCCGAGGAGGTCTTTGATCAGTGGCAGGAGGCTGCGGGCGGTCGCATCGTTAAGAGCGCCATGGCGGCCGAGCGCGACGGTGCCGCTGCTTATGCGGCTGCTCTGAACGCCAAGGGTGTGGTGACCAGCATCGGTCACTCCGACGCCACCTACGATGAGTGCATCGCCGCCATCAACGCCGGTGCCAGCTGCTTTACGCATACCTATAACGGCCAGCGCGGGCTGCATCACCGTGAGCCCGGTGTCGTGGGTGCTGCTATGTCCACGTCCGAGACCTACGCCGAGATCATCTGTGACGGCAAGCACGTAAACCCTGCCGCCATCAAGGCGCTGCTGCAGGCCAAGGGCTGGCAGCACACGGTACTCATCACCGACTGCCTGGGCTGCGGCGGCATGCCCGAGGGCAGCTACACCAGCGGCGGCATGGACGTCATCATGAAGGACAACCTGTGCTGGCTCGCCGATGGCAAGAGCATTGCCGGTTCGGTGCTCACGCTTGCCCAGGGCGTCAAGAACATCGTCGACTGGGGCATCGCCAGCGCCGATATCGCCATTCGCATGGCAACCGAGGTGCCGGCACGCTCCGCGCACATCGAGGATAAGTGCGGCAGCATCATGCCGGGTCGCGACGCCGACTTTGTCGTGTTCGACCATGAGCTCACCCTCGTCGAGACGTATGTTGGCGGCCAGAGCGTCGGCAACGCCTTTACCGAGTAACGAAAGAAAAAGACGGCGGGCCCGAATCTGCTCGGACCCGCCGTACGGGTTAAACGCTCAAAAGCACCTTTACAGTTACAGCTTGCTAGCGATTTTCTTTGCCGTACGCTTAACGCCGGCCACCAGGCCTCCTGCAGGATGCTCCTTCTCGTATGCTAGGCGCTTCTCGCGCTTGGCGTACTCTTCGACGATGATGTCTCCATACTCGTCTTCGATCTTGTCGAAGAAGTCGACGGCACCCTTAATTTCCTCAGCGGTCGGGTGCCCCTTTTGGACACCGCCGGTGAGTTTGAACGGCCCCCACGTATCAAAGCCGGGGCAGCCGTAGACACCCATAAAGATGGCCTGCCTCATGCGGCAGATGCCATCGATATCCTTGCCGTACCACTTGTTTTTGCCACCGTAGGTCATAAGGCCAAACACCTTGTCCTGCGGCTGCAACACGTTAGTGAGCACGCGTGCCATGTCCTTGTCGATCTCGGAGTAATAGATGCCCGTGGCGACACCAATCAGATGGATACTCGTTTTTGCCGAGCGTTTTCACATCGAGGGTATCGATTTCGGGGTGCGCCTCGACGATGGCGTCCACGAGCTTTTTCGTATTGCCGTGGTGGCGTGAGGCATAAAGAATGATGGTTCGCATAAGAAGGCCTTTCAGCTGTAATTGCATCAATGTCTGTATGGTACCCCGTTACATGGCCGGGATACCGGACGCATCGATGAGCGTGCGGGTTTGTTCTATGGTTAGGATTGAAACGGGCGCTTGCGTGAAATAAAGCAGTTGTTCGAAAGGATGGGTAATGGAATACGCTCTCTCCAACGATTCGATTTCTATTAAGGTTTCCACGGCTGGTGGCTCGTTTACCTCGATTGAGGCCGGAGGTCGCGAGTACTTGTGGCAGGGTGATCCCACCGTGTGGTCCGGCCAGGCGCCGATTTGCTTCCCGATTTGCGGAGGCTTGCGCGACAACAGCGCCATGACGTTTGCCGGGCATCATGTAAAGCTCGCTCGCCACGGCTTTGCGCGCAAGCAGGAATGGAAGCTGCTGAGCCAAGGCGAGAACGAGTTGGCTATGTGCCTGGCTTCGGAGGATAACGCCGCGCTGCTGAGCGATTATCCGTATCCGTTTAGGCTCGTCGCCCGCTATACGCTCGAGGACGCCGCCGTGCGTGTCTCCTATGAGGTTACCAACGAGGGCACCGAGGACATGCCGTTCTTTATCGGTGGGCATCCCGGCTTTAGGTGCCCGCTCGATGAGGGCGAGGCCTATACGGACTACGAGTTGCGCTTTGAGAAAGAAGAGGCTGCAGAGCTTTGCACCGCTGTCCCTTCGACTGGCTTGATTGACGTGGACAAGCGCTCCAAGAACCCCATGGTGGGAAAGACGCTGCCCCTGTCGCACGAGCTCTTCGATTTTGCGGAGACCATCTTTGACGTGCTCGAGAGCCGCCAGGTCACGCTTTCCAAAAAGGGCGAGGACAAGGGCGTCCGCCTGAGCTTTGAGGGCTTCCCATATCTCATTGTGTGGAGCAAGCCCGAGGGTGATTTTGTGGCAGTTGAGCCTTGGGGCGGCCTTTCGACCTGCTCCGATGAGGACGACGTGCTTGAGCATAAGCGTGGCTGCCTTGTCGCCAAGCCCAAGGAGACCGTCGTTCGCTCGTTCACGATTGAGATTCTGTAATTCCGTTTTGTCGACTCGTATCGCGAGGCACAAGGAGCCTGCGAGATAAGGAGCTAAAAATGATCCTCACCGTTACGATGAACCCGTCCGTCGATACACGCTATCAGCTCGATGAGCTCATTATCGACGACGTTAACCGTGTGACGCCCGAAAAGACCGCCGGCGGCAAGGGTCTCAACGTGGCCCGTGTACTGGGTCAGCTGGGCGACGACGTTGTGGCAACCGGTCTACTCGGCGGCCACATGGGCGCCTACATGGCCGAGCTCATGGATGCCAACGGCATTAAGAATGATTTTGTACCCATCAAGGGCGAGACTCGCATTTGCCTTAACATCCTCCACGCCGGCAACCAGACCGAGCTACTCGAGAGCGGCCCGACGATTGCCCCTGAGGAGCTCGATGCCTTTACCGCCAAGTTCGCCGAGCTTGCGAGCAAGGCCGCTGTCGTTACCATCTCGGGTTCGCTGCCCCGTGGTGTCGAGGCAGGCTACTACGCCAAGATCACGGGTATTGCCGAGAACGCCGGCGCCAAGGTGCTGCTCGATACCTCGGGTGCTTCGCTCGAGGCCGCCCTTAAGTCCGAAATTAAGCCCGAGCTGGTCAAGCCTAACCTGACCGAGATTAACGGCCTTCTGGGCACGAGCTTTACCACCGACGATGTGGACGAGCTCCGCGCCGCGCTCGCCTCTGATGCCCGCTTCTCCGATATCCCCTGGGTCGTCGTGTCCATGGGCGCTGCCGGCTCCGTGGGCTTCCATAATGGCCGTGCATTCCGCGCCAAGACCCCCGATATCCCCGCCGTTAACGCTACGGGCTCTGGCGATTCGACCATTGCCGGCTTCGCGCATGCGATTGCTGCTGGCGCGGATGACGAGACGGTGCTGCGTACCGCCAACACCTGCGGCAAGCTCAATGCCATGGATCCCATGACTGGCCACTTGGTTATGGATCGTTGGGACGAGGTTTACAACGGCGTTGTCGTGACCGAGCTGTAGGAGCTTGTGCGCCGCCCCCGGCATCGGTTGCTTGCTTGTGGTTAGAGTTGACGGCAAGTGCGGTAGCATTATGCCGGGGCGCGACGCCGATGCTGTCGTGTTCAATCCCGACCTTACCCTGGTCGAGACGTATGTGGGTGGCAACAGCGTCGGTAATGCATTTACCGAGTAGCTGCCAAATAAACGATCCGAGAGGGGATTTAGATGATTTACGGTGCATTGGGCGATATCGAGGAATACCGCGGAATGCTCAAGGGCCTCGACGTGCTGATCGACTGGCTCGAGGAGAACGACCCGGCACAGCTCGAGGTCGGCAGCCATCCGATTTTGGGTGAGAAGGTCTTTGCGAACGTCATGTCTCCCATGACGCGTCCCGAGGCTGAGGCTCACTATGAGACGCATCAGCGCTATCACGACCTGCAGATCGACGTCGAGGGTCGCGAGGCCTTCAAGGTCGCTACGGGCAGCCTGACGCTGGTCCAGGAGTTTGACGAGAAGGACGACTATGATCTGGTCGATTCCGACGCCTCGATCGCCGGCGATCTTGCCGACGACAGATTCGCGCTGTTCGTTGCCGGCGAGCCCCACATGCCCACGCTCGAGTTCCCGGGCGATGGCGCACAGCCGGTCAAGAAGATCTGCTTTAAGTTGCTTGCCGACGCCTACTGGGAGGAGTAGCGAGCTGCTCGGCTGAGCTGTTCGTCTGATGGCGTGATTCCCCTAGGGAAATCACGCTAGGACCCCGCCAAACGGGGTTTCCCTAGGGAAATCACGTTTGGCGGGGTTTTCTGTTTTGAATAGGGAAGCCTCATTTATTTGCGAAGAACATCGGCTAGCCGCAGGATTGAAATCATCGACCGATAAGTGAGTTCCACTTTTTCGCCCGCAAGCAGTCGTTTCGAGCCAATCTCATCTAGCCCCACAAGCCGAGAAAACAGCGGGCCGCTCATCGTGCCCTCGTCAATTGATTCCCTTATGGTCTTCAAAACGTCCGTATCATGAAGCGATGCCGAGCTGTAGGGGGCAACACGAGCGGAACTCTCAATTAACGACGAGACAAAAGGATGGAGATGCTTTGGACATAGTCCATCAAACACCACATCCCCATTGTCGTTCGAGCCGACCAGGCGCCAAGTATAATGATCGACCCAGTCATCCCCGTCGTATATGGCGTTCATGAGCAACTTCCCGTCTAGAGAGAGAAACCTATTTGGACATCGGGGCGCAAGACCGCAATCCATATCGGGCCTGCAGCAGCTCCAACCCAACGCACCACATAGGTTCCCTTTCGTACATGTGTATCAATCTGCCCCGAAATGCCGGTGAATGCAATTCCAGACCCGTTTGTCGGATAGCAATCGACGTATTTTTGTTTTCCGCTCACAACCTTGTATAGATATATCGTTCCAGCAAAAGAGAAGGGATCGTTCGCAATTTTGTCCGGAAGAACTTGCCACCTCAAAATCCCGCTACCAATATGGTCAAGCTTGACCGTTCCGCCGTCCCCCTCAAAAGTGGCAAGGGGATTTACCCAAGACTGAGAGTCGGCATCGCCCTCCTTAGCAGTTATCAGCAGACTGCCCGTATAAGACTGCTGAGGCTCACCTTCAGGACAGACAGCCTTGGCCCAAGAAGGGCCACTCAGGCAGAACAGTCCGAGCAGCATCAATACCAACAAAAGAAAACCCTTAGTTCTTTTCATCTATATCCCCAACGTCTCTCGACATTTGTATATCGTGACTATTTTAGATCTATATGGCCAATTCGAGCCCTCACCATGGCAATTGTTGCAGCTGGGTTTCTTTTCATTAAGATTTCACTTTGGTAAATCCCCGCCCCTAAGCATTAAACCCGAAG
>URUW01000083.1 GCA_900551205.1 uncultured Collinsella sp.
CGACGAGCTGGGCCACAAGCTCATGAAGGCCTTCATCTTTGCCGTGACGCAGCAGGAGGAGCTGCCCGCGACCATGCTGTTCTACAACGGCGGCGCCAAGCTCACCGTCGAGGGCTCGCCGGTACTCGACGACCTGAAGGGGCTGGCTGAGCAGGGCGTCGAAATCCTCACCTGTGGCACCTGCCTCGACCACTATGGCATTAAGGACCAGCTTGCCGTGGGCGAGGTCACGAACATGTATGTGATCGTGGAGAAGATGGAACAGGCCGTGCGCGTCGTGCGCCCGTAGCGTATTGGTTGGAGTTGCCATGAGGGAGAAGCGCCCAGCGCTTGTCATCACGTTTCCCACCACGGCTGCCGCCATGGGCTGCGAGTCCCTGTGCATCGAGCGCGGCCTTCCCGGGCGAACGATTCCCGTGCCCGGGGAGGTCGCTGCCGGCTGTGGTCTGGCGTGGAAAGCGTTGCCTGCCGATGAGGAGCTGCTGCGCGGCGAACTCGCCGCGGCGGGCGTTCCCACCGAGGGCTATACCGTGATTGATATGTGGGAGGTCGTGCGATGATCTACCTGGATAACGCGGCGACGACCATGCACAAGCCGCAGACGGTCATCGATGCCGTGACGCAGGCGATGTGCTCGCTCGGCAATGCCGGGCGCGGCGCCACGTCGGGTGCCCTCGATGCCGCTCGTACGATTCACGCTTGCCGTGCCAAGCTCGCGCGCCTTTTAGGTTGCCCGAGGGCGGACCATGTGTGCTTTACGTCCAACTCTACGGCGGCGCTCAACACCGCCATCTGTGGCGTGGTGCGCCCCGGCGACCGCGTGGTCACGACGGTGCTCGAGCACAACTCCGTGCTGCGTCCGCTCAACCGCCTGGCAGCGGAGCGGGGTGTGACCGTTGAGCATGCGGGCTGTGACGTAAGCGGCGTGCTCGACTATGACGAGCTCGAGCAGCTGGTCACGCCGGGCACGCGTGCCGTGGTGGTGACACACGCCTCCAATGTGACCGGCAACGCGGTCGACATTGCACGCGTGGCTGCCATGGCCCATGCGGCCGGCGCGCTTGTGATCGTCGATGCCTCGCAGTCTGCCGGCACGGCGCATATCGATATGCAGGTCATGGGGCTCGACGTGGTGTGCTTTACCGGCCACAAGGGGCTCATGGGCCCGCAGGGGACCGGTGGCCTAGCCGTGGCGGAAGGCATTGACGTGGCTCCTTGGGCCATGGGTGGCACGGGCGTGCGCAGCTTCGATGCGCTGCAGCCGCAAGAGTGGCCCACGCGTCTTGAGGCGGGCACGCTCAACGGTCACGGTATCGCCGGCCTTTCCGCCGGCCTCGACGTTATCGAGGCCCAGGGCGGGGTAGAGGCGATTGCGGCACGCGAACGTGCGCTTGCCGAGCGCTTCCTCGTCGGCGTTCGCGACATTCCCGGCATTGCGCTCTACGGTGCGTTTGACCAGCCCGTGCGCTCGGCGATCGTTTCGCTTAACGTGGGCGATATCGATTCGGCCGAGGTCTCGGACGCGCTCATGCAAGGGTGGGGGATTGCGACGCGCCCCGGCGCCCACTGCGCTCCGCTCATGCACCGCGCACTGGGGACCGAGCGCCAGGGTGTCGTTCGCTTCTCGTTTGGGTATTTCAACACGGACGAGGAAGTCGACACCGCGATTGACGCTCTGCACGATTTAGCCTGCTAAAGCGTATATACTTGCGGGACGGGTCTTTTGCCCGTCCCGTTTTGTTTCGACCCGAAAGGTGGTCCTATGGCATCATCCGCCCCGCGCGGTCTGCGCTCCGACCATGTCCTCACCGTCGGCATCGCCCTGTTCTCGATGCTCTTTGGCGCCGGCAACCTCATTATTCCGCCGCTGCTGGCGCTGCAGGCGGGCTCTGCCACGCCGCTCGCCATGCTCGGCTTTCTGATTGCCGCCATCGGCCTTCCCGTCATGGGCTTTATTGCCGTGGCACTTGCCGGAACGGCGCGCGAGCTTGCCGGTCGTGTGCACCCCAAGTTTGGCGAGTTTTTTGTCGCGGCGGTGTATCTGGCCATTGGCCCGTGCCTGGCCATTCCGCGCACGAGCTCCACGGCCTTCGAGATGCTGGTGCCGCTGCTGCCCGAGGGTGTCTCGCTCGGCACGGCCCGCCTGGTGTTTGCCGTCGCCTTCTTTGCCGTCGCCTTTGTGCTCACGCTGCGCCCGGGTGTCATTACGCGCGTGCTCGGCCGCATTACGGGCCCCGCGCTCATCGCCCTTATCGTATTGGTCGTGGGCGCTGCCGTGGTCTCGCCGCTGGGTTCCGCTGCCGCGCCGCAGGCTCCTTACGATGCCGGTGCCGCCGTGCAGGGCTTTTTGACCGGCTATCAGACCATGGACCTGCTCGCGTCGCTCGCCTTTGGCATCATCATCGCCGAGACCATCCACGAGCTGGGCGTTACCGACGACAAGCGCGTGGCCTTCGAGATTTCGCGCTCCGGCGTGATCGCTGGTGTGCTCATGGCCATCATCTACTGCGGTCTGGCGCTTGCCGGCACGCAGCTGAGCACCGTGATGCCCGATGCCACCAACGGAGCCGCCATCCTCGCCCGCTCGGCCTCCATGCACTTTGGCCTTGCCGGCACGGTCGTGGTCTTTGCGATCTTCTTCCTCGCCTGCATGAACGTATGCATCGGCCTCATCAGCTGCTGCTCGCGTTACTTCTGCGAGACGTATGTGGTCGAAGGGGGAGCAGAGGCTTCCGAGGAGGCCATGCGCCGTCCCTTTGCGATACTCGCCTTTGTGTTCGCGGCGTTTTCGTGCGTGCTCTCAAACGTGGGCCTCGACGTGATCCTCATGTTCTCGGTGCCCATGCTCAACGCCCTGTACCCTGTTGCAATTGTTCTGGTGCTTATGGGCCTAGTGCACGGTTTTTGCGACGCGCATCCGCAGGTGTGGGTCTGGGTCGGCGGCGTTGTCGCGGTGCAGAGCGTGATCACCTCGATCCGCGACGCGTTCTTTGCAGGCGTGTGGCTGCCGTTCGATGCGCTGCCGCTGGCCGACATTGGAGCCGCATGGGCGCCGGTTGCCGTGGTGGCGTTTGTGATTGGCCTGCTCCACAGCCGGTTTGTCGCACATTCGAGGAGCTAGGGTATCGTCGCTTGCACAGGCGGGGAGTCTCCCCTATAATTTCCTTCGCTTTGGGACACGCAAGGTTTAGACCTTAGCTGCTCAACACCTTCGGGACGTGGCGCAGTTTGGTAGCGCGCCTGCTTTGGGAGCAGGATGTCGCAGGTTCAAATCCTGTCGTCCCGACCATATCTTGCGGGCGTAGTTCAATGGTAGAACCCCAGCCTTCCAAGCTGATGACGCGGGTTCGATTCCCGTCGCCCGCTCCATAAGATTGGCTAACGGCTTTGACCCCTTTTGGGACCAAAGCCGTTTTCGTAAACGTGTCGGGTGACGGGGATCGAACCCGCCAGGGTGCGAAGCTGAGAAAATGCGTGAGCATTTTCCAGCGCAGCACGCAAGGGCCGAAGGCCCGCAGCGAAACAAGGATTTGTGAAGCAAATCCTTGGACTTCCCGTCGCCCGCTCCATGTAATTTGCAGGTCAGAGGTACGTTTACTTCTGACCTTTTTTGTTTTTGACCATCCGTCGCGGGACACATCCATTGGCAATGCCGGTCCCAAGTCGTAAGAAAGAAGTGGTTGCTATGGCACAGAGCAAGGTAGAATATCCCACCCCCGATTGCCTGGCACCTGCCGCGATCGAGGCCAAGACCGAGGCCGCCGGCGTTACCAAGGCCAACCTGCCGGTCTCGAAGACCTTTTTGCTCGCCATGTTCGCCGGCGCGTTCATCGCCTTCGGTGGCCTGTTCTTCACGGTCTTTCTGAGCGATGCGACCCTCGGTTGGGGCGTTCAGCGCTTATTGGGTGGTCTTTGTTTTTGCCTGGGGCTGGTGCTCGTGCTCATTTGCGGCGCGGAGCTGTTTACCGGTAACTCGCTGATGGTCTGCGCGCTTAAGAGCAAAAAGATCACGCTCGTCAAGATGCTCAAGGCCTGGGCCATTGTGTGGATCGGCAACTTTGTCGGTGCCCTGTTCGTTGTCTTTTTGATTTACATGGCAGCCATTTACAAGCTCAACGGCGAGGCGGTCGCCAACACCATGGTGAGCGTCGCCGCCGGTAAGGTTGCGATCGATGCCGTCACCATCTTCTTTCGCGGTATCCTGTGCAACATCTTTGTGTGCCTGGCCGTATGGACCGGTACCGCCGGCAAGACTGTGGTCGACAAGGTCGTGGGTATTCTGCTGCCCATTGCCGCCTTTGTTGCCTGCGGGTTTGAGCACTGTGTCGCCAACATGTACTTTTTGCCCATGGGTATTTTGATGCGCTCCTGCGGCTATGGAGCCGATGTCTCCGGCGCCGACGCTCTTAACGCGGCGGGCGTGGCGCTCAACCTTTCGGTCGCCACACTCGGCAATATTGTGGGCGGCGCCCTGATCGTGGCGCTGGGCTACTGGTTTATCTACGCCAACAAGGAGGCCTAAAGGTCCCAAGCCATAACCGACCAAAAGGGACAGGTTTATTTTGGCAGGTTTTGGACGAGGCGCTGCGCCGCCTTGCCACGAGCTGCCATAATGGACCTGTCCCTTTTGCGTGCGCGTCGTCATTGTTTGGCAAATGACGACCATGGGGGACCTGCTATTTATTGAATATGTCGAAAGGCTTTCCATGAGCGACTGCGAATCCATGCCCGCCGAGGTGCGCGACCGCCTGCGCTCCATTCCCGCCGTTCATGAGCTGCTGTCCGAGTGGCCGGTCATGAAGGCCGCCGGCGATGCGGGCGACACGATCGTGCGCGAGGCGATTGATGTTGAGCTCGATGCCGAGCGCGCGGCGATTCGCTCCGGCGCCCCCGCAAGGAACAAGCGCGAGCTCGCCCTGGCCATCGAGCGGCGGTGCCACCGCCTGTCGCTGCCGATCCTGCGTCCCGCCGTCAACGCGACGGGCGTTGTGATTCACACCAATCTGGGCCGTGCTCCGCTCGCTCCCGCAGCGGTGCAGGCGGTGACCGACGTTGCCCGCAGCTACAGCACGCTCGAGTATGACGTCGCGACTTGCGCTCGCGGGGGCCGTAAGGAACATGCCGCGCGCCTGCTGCGCACACTCACGGGGGCGCAGGACGCCTTGGTTGTCAACAATAATGCCGCGGCGGTGCTGCTGGTGCTTGCGGCCCATGCGGCTGGTAAAGAGGTCATCGTGAGCCGCGGCGAGCTTGTCGAGGTGGGCGGGAGCTTCCGCATCCCCGACATCATGGCAGCCTCGGGTGCCAAGCTTGTCGAGGTGGGCTCCACCAACCGCACGCATCTGGACGATTACCGAAGCGCCATTACGCCCAACACGGCGATGATCCTGAAAGTTCATCCTTCAAACTACCGTATCGAGGGCTTCCACGAGGAGGTTTCGGCGGCGGAGCTTTCTGCGCTGGCGCATGAACACGGCCTTTTGCTTTACGAGGACCAAGGCTCGGGCGCTTTGCTTGCAGATGGGGTGCTCGCCGATGCGGGGGAGAGACCCACGTCCGCCTCGCTTTGCGCCGGCGTCGACGTTGTCTCGTGCTCGGGGGACAAACTGCTCGGTGCTTCGCAGGCGGGCATTATCCTCGGCAGCGCCCAGGCGATCGCCGCCTGCGCCTCTCATCCGCTTATGCGCGCGCTTCGCCCCGGCAAGCTCACGCTCGCGGCGCTCGAGGCCACTTTGCGCTTGTATGTGACCGGTCCCGATACGGCACAGCGGGAGATCCCGGTGCTCAACATGCTTTCCGCCGCGCCGGCTCCGCTCGAGCGTCAGGCCAAGCGCCTGCGCGACCGCATGCTGCGCAAGCTTCGTGAGGCTCAGTGCGAAGAGGTCGTGGAGCTGCAGGTTGTCGAGGGAGCCTCTGCCCCCGGCGGCGGGTCGCTGCCGACCGTCGAGCTCCCAACATTTTGCGTTGCCGTCTGTCCCGTCGATGGGCGCCTATCCGCCGATGGCCTAAAGCGAGCCTTGGTTCAGGAGCCCGATACGCCGGTTGTGACGCGTGTGCGCCACGACCAGGTGCTGTTTGACGTTCGCACGCTTTTGCGCGACACCGACCTTGACCTGTGTGCGTCGGCGCTGGCGGATGCCGTGCGGGCAGGTTTGCGTCGATGACTACGCGTGAGCTTGTCGAATGTCCCGTTGTCGTTGGAACAGCAGGACACGTCGACCACGGAAAGTCGGCTCTTATCGAGGCGCTGACCGGCAAAAATCCCGACCGTCTGGAGGTCGAACGGCGCCGAGGCATGACCACTGAGCTCGGCTTTGGCGAGCTCGAGCTTCCCGGCGGCAAGCTTGTCGGCTTGGTTGACGTGCCCGGGCATGCGCACTATCTGCGCGCCATGGTGCAGGGCGCCACCGGCGTTGACGTCGCGTTGCTGGTGGTTTCGGCCGTTGAGGGCGTGATGCCGCAGACCCGCGAGCACGTGTACGTGTTGGAGCTGTTGGGCGTGAGGCACCTCGTGGTGGCGCTCACGATGCGCGATCTGGCCGATGACGAGACGGCGGAGCTCGCCGAGCTCGACGTGATGGACTTCCTCAGCGATACCGTCTTTGCCGATGCGCCCGTGGTGCCTGTTTCCTCGCGCACGGGCGTGGGCATCGAGGACGTTCGCCTTGCCCTCGATGCCGCCATCGACTCTTTCCTGGCCGATGCCGCATCCCGCCCGGTGCGCCCCGGTCTGGCCCCGCGCCTGCCCATCGACCGCTGCTTCACCATCAAGGGATCCGGGACGGTCGTCACGGGCACGCTTCACGATGCCCCCGTAGCGGTGGGCGACGAGCTCGTCTCATGTCCCGCGGGCGTGCGCTGCCGCGTGCGCGCGATTCAGGTGCATGGTGATACTCCTCGGGCGTTGCCCGGACAGCGCGCGGCGCTCAACATCGTGGGCGACGGTGCGGGCGACCTTCCGCGTGGCGAGGTCCTCTGCGGGTCTGGTGCCGAGGGCTCGACGCTCAGGCTCATCGCCCGCTTCACGTATCTGGGGCGCGAGGGCACCAAGCCCGCGCCCTTCGAGTCCGGTACGCGCGTGCATGTGATGGCGGGCACGGCGGAGGGTGAGGGTCCTATTGAGGCTGGCGAGACCCGCATCGTGCAGGTCCGTCTGGAGGAGCGCCTTCCCGTGCGATCGGGCGACGGCCTCATTGTGCTCGCGTTCTCGCCGGTGGTGCTTATCGGCGGCGGTCGTGTTCTTCTTTCGCGGTGTCGCCGCTCGCGCGTCCTCTCCGCGGGCGAGTGCGCGCTGCTCGGGGCCCTGGATGCCGACGACCGCGCCGCCGCCGTTGCCGCATGGTTGGGGCTGCAGCGCCTGCCCGTGCCTGCCGCGGCCGCAGCCC
>URUW01000084.1 GCA_900551205.1 uncultured Collinsella sp.
TGGCAAGCACGGCGTGCATCCCCATATCCATATCGACTTTAAGGACCCCGCACTGCGCCAGACGATTGCGCTCGGTATCCCGACGCTGCTCGCCACGGTGTGCATGTTTGTCTCGACTTCTATCACCAACGCTGCTGCGCTGGTGGTCCAGCCCGAGACCGGTCCTTCCGTCATCGCCTATGCGCGCCTGTGGTACACGCTGCCCTACGCGCTGATTGCCGCCTCGCTTTCGACGGCGCTCTATACCGAGCTCTCTCACGACGCACAGGAGAAGGATTACGACAGCGTCCGCACGGGCATTTCGCGTGGCGTCGCCCAGATGCTGTTCTTCCTGATTCCATTCGCGCTGTACTTGATTGTCTTCGCGCGTCCGCTCAACATGATCTACTGCGCTGGCAAGTTCGATGAGTCCGGTGTGGCGCTGGTGTCGGAGTTCCTTATCTACCTGGCACTTTCCCTGCCGCTCTACGGCGTGGTCGTGCTGATGCAGAAGAGCTTCTCTGCCTTGCTCGACATGAAGCCCTATAGCCGCTATTGTCTGTATTCCGCCATCGGCCAGGCCGGCTCGGTTCTGCTGTTTGGCGTTGTGCTGGGCTTCGGTATGCCCGCAATCGCGCTTTCGTATGTCGTCGACTACGTGATCTTGGTCGGTTGCTCGCTGTGGTGGCTGCGTCGTCGCCTGCGTGGTCTTCAGGTCAAATCTATCCTGCATGGCGGGTTCTTTGGCCTTTTGCTCGGTGGCCTGGGTGCTGCCGCAGGCGCCGGCGTCATGTGGGCGCTTGAGCACTTTGTTCTGATTACTCTTGGCTACGTTTGCGTTGCGGGTGTCGTCTCGCTTGCTGTTACCTTTGGCCTTGCCGTCGTCCTTAAGATGCCCGAGGTCTCGGCGCTGATTCGTCGCAAGTAGGTGCGCGTGACCGGTCACGACAACATTCCAACGCTTGCCGAGCAGGTTTCGCGCGTTCCCACGCAGCCCGGCTGCTACCTTTGGAAAGACGCCAAGGGCGATGTCATCTACGTGGGCAAGGCGAAAAACCTGCGCGCCCGTATGCGTCAGTACGTGACGCTGCAGGACGAGCGCCAGAAGATCCCGCTGATGATGCAGCTGGTGGCGAGTTTTGACTATATCGTGGTGGAGACCGAGCACGAGGCGTTGGTGCTCGAGCGCAATTTGATTGGTCAGTACCATCCGTACTTTAACGTCGACCTCAAGGATGACAAGAGCTACCCCTTTATCGCCATTACAAAGGGCGACCTGTATCCCGCTATCAAATACACGCGTGAGCGTCATAAGCCGGGAACGCGCTATTTTGGACCTTATACCGATAGCCGCGCGGCACGTGAGACGATAGATACGCTGCGCAAGGTTATCCCCATCTGCTCCGCATCCTGTGCGGAGTGGCGTCGTTGTCGCCGTATCGTCGAGTCCCACAAGGGCGAGGAAGACATCGTCAATATGATTTGCGCGCAAAACGGGCGCCCCTGCTTCGACTATCATGTCGGGCGCGGCCCGGGTGCGTGTGTCGGCGCGATTTCCCCGGCAGACTATGCCAAGAACGTCAAGCGTGTCGAACGTTTTTTGTCGGGCCATCGCAAGGACGTCGTCGACGAGCTGACCTCCGAGATGACGGAGGCCGCCGAGGCGCTCGATTTTGAGCGCGCCGCCCGCGTCAAACGTCGTTTGGAGGTCATCAGGGGTCTGGACGATCGTCAGCAAGTCGTTTTTCCCTCCAGTGTCGATATCGATGTCATCGGTTTCTATCGCGAGGAGACCATCTCCGCCGCTTGCGTCTTCGTCGTTCGCGAGGGCCGAACAGTTCGCACCTGCGAGTTCATTCTCGACAAGGGTCTTGATGTTGACGAGGAAGAGCTCCAGTCGGGCTTTCTTAAGCGCTATTACGACGAGACGGCTGATATTCCAGCTGAGGTCAACCTTTCCGTCGAGCTTGAGGATGCGGAGGCGCTGGGGGAGTGGCTTGCGGGCAAGCGTGAGCGTTCCTGCCATCTCCATAGGCCGCAGCGTGGCGAAAAGCACCGTCTGCTCGATATGGCATCCAAAAATGCGCGCCATGCCCTCATGCGCTACATGATGCGAACGGGGTACGCTGACGACCGCACCAATCAAGCGCTCCTGGAGCTCGAAAGTGCGTTGGCGCTGCCATCGCCGCCGTTGCGTATCGAGTGCTTCGATATCTCGACGCTGCATGGCACCTTTACGGTCGCCTCGATGGTGGTGTTTACCAACGGGCGCGCCGACAAGAGCCAGTATCGTCGTTTTAAAATCCAGGCCGAATTGGACGAGGCAAACGACTTCGTGTCGATGTCCGAGGTTTTGGGACGACGCTATGCTCCCGAGCGCATGGCCGACGAGCGCTTTGGCTCGCGCCCCGATTTGCTCGTTGTCGATGGCGGTAAGCCGCAATTGACCGCTGCGATCAAGCAACTTGAGGCTCTTGGGCTCGATATACCAGTTTGTGGCTTGGCGAAGGCCGATGAGGAAGTTTTTGTGCCTTGGGACGAGACTCCCGTCGTGCTGCCGACCGGGTCCGCGTCGCTCTATCTAATTAAACAGGTGCGCGATGAATCGCACCGTTTTGCCATCACGTTCCATCGCGAATTGCGCGATAAAGCCATGACGGTTTCGGTACTCGATGACGTTCCAGGCGTGGGACCCACCAGAAAACGTGCCCTTATGCGCCATTTTGGCTCGATGAAGCGTTTGCGCGCGGCGAGCGAGCAAGAGATCGCGGAAGTTCGAGGCATTCCTGCCGATGTCGCCAAAGCGGTTCACGAGGCGCTCGTTGCATGGAATGCCGAGCGCGCCGAGGCGGCGGCAAAGCAATCCGAAAACTAAACACGCCTCTAAACCACTGATATACATGATTGCGTGATTTTCAATCATGTATTTCACGGCGATTACCAGCCGATTTCGGGTTTTATTAACGCTAAAACGTTTGACTAGCCATGGTGAACAACCCTGCTATTCTGCGGGTTGACGAAGACTGATATCTCACCTCGTCGATACATACTGTCTGGCGAATCGTTTGTCAATGAATTCGGTGAACGGTAGTAAATACCGTTCAAGCGTATGTATGTATCGGTCGCCGAGCGCGGCACCTCAGTTGGGCTCGTCGGTAGGTAAGGTATATATCGTCCGCAAGTTGCGCGGGGGCGCGTCTAGGTGCTCCCGGGTAAGATTCTCTATTGATAGGAGAAGACATGGCCATCATCAACAAGGGTATGTCCAGGCGTTCGTTCCTCGGCCTCACCGGCAGCGTCGCTGCTGTCGCAGGGCTTGGTCTCACCGGCTGCGGTGGCAGCTCTAGCGACGAGGGTTCCGCTTCCGGTTCCACCGATTCCGCCAACCGTGGCGGCGGCGTGATCACCGCTGGTTCCGCTTACGCTCCGTCCAGCTTCGATCCCGCCAGCACCGGCTCCGCTGTGGGCCTGGGTGCTAACTGGCACGTCGTCGAGGGCCTCTACGGCATCGATTACCACGACTACAGCACCTTCAACGAGCTCGCCACCGACGATCCCAAGTCTGTGGACGACACCACTTTCGAGGTCACCATCCGCAAGGGCGCCAAGTTCTCCGATGGCACCGAGGTCACCGCTGACGATGTCGTTGCCTCCTACACCGCTTGCGCCGCTTCCGCTACCTATGCTCCGTTCTTCCAGCCCTTCGAGTCCATCGAGGCCAAGGACGCCAGCACCGTGACGGTCAAGACCAAGGTCCCCAACTTCTCCCTGCTCAAGGATCGTCTGGCCATCGTCCGCGTTACCCCGGCCACCCAGACCGAGGAGGATCGCGCCAAGCAGCCGATCGGCTCCGGCCCCTGGATGTACGACTCTATCTCCGATACCGAGATCACCCTGGTTCCCAACCCCGAGTACAACGGTGAGTATGCTGCTGAGGATAAGAAGATCCAGTACAGCATCCTGACCGACCCCACCGCTCGCGTTACCGCTCAGCAGGAGGGCTCCACGCTCGTTATGGAGCTCGTTACCGCTGACGCCGTCGACCAGCTCGAGAGCGCCGGCTGCAAGATCGATAACGTTCAGGGTTTCGGCACCCGCTTCATCATGTTCAACGTCGCCAAGGAGCCTTGGAACAACGTCAAGGTCCGTCAGGCTGTCATGTATGCGCTCGACACCGAGAAGATGGTCAGCAACACCTTCGCCGGCCTTGCCACCGCTGCCAGCTGCTACCTGCCCAAGAGCTTCACCAACTATCATGAGGCTTCCACGGTGTACAAGACCGACGCCAAGAAGGCTAAGAAGCTCATCGAGGAGTCTGGCATCACCCCGGGTGCCATCACCCTGCGCACCACCGACAACGAGCAGATTAAGGGCATGGCCGCCCAGGTCAAGAACGACCTCGACGCTCTCGGCTTCGATGTGACCATCCAGACCGATACCTCGCCGGCCACCTACGCTGCCATCGACGGCGGCGAGGCCTACGATATCCTCCTTGCCCCTGGCGATCCTTCCTGCTTCGGCGCCGACCCCGACCTGCTGCTCAACTGGTGGTACGGCGACAACGTCTGGATGCAGACCCGTTGCCCGTGGAAGGAGTCCGCTGAGTGGCAGAAGCTCCACAGTCTCATGGACGAGGCTCTTGCCGCCGAGGGCGACGAGCAGCAGAAGAAGTGGAACGAGTGCTTCGACATCATTGCCGACAACGCCGTTCTGTACCCCGTTGTCCACGTCAAGACCGTCTCCGCTTCCTGGGACGATCCGTCCACTGCGCCCAACGGCGAGGCCCTCGATGGCTTCAAGGGCATCGGCACGACGAGCATGTCCTTCAGGGGCGTTGCGACCGTCAAGGCGTAAGACTCGCTTGAGTCTGTATGCAGGATGTTGGTCGTTGGGACCGTATCCTCATAGTTGAAACAAAGACCCGGGCGACCTCGATGTCGCTCGGGTCTTGTAATGAGTATCCGTACTCATATACCAGTTGGTCCTACCGACAAAAGAAAGGGGAGAGAACGTGAACAACTTGCTACGTTTGATTGGAAGGCGTCTTGTGGCGCTGCCGATCATGGCATTGGGCGTCACCGTCCTGGTGTTCTTCCTTATGTCGTTCTCCAAGACCGACCCCGCCTACACGGCGTTGGGTGACGGTGCCTCGCCCGAGGCGGTTGCCGAGTACCATGAGAAGTATGGTCTGGACGACCCCTGGCCCGTGCGCTACGTGCGCTATATGGGCGATTTGATCCATGGCGACATGGGCACCTATGGTGCTGCTCGCAACTCCGTTGCCAAGCGCATCTCCACGGCCCTGCCCGTCACGATGCAGCTGACCTTCATCGGCCTTGCCATCGGTGCGGTCGTTTCGTTTTTGCTCGGCGTCATCGCGGCACTGTATCGCGACAAATGGCCGGACCAAGTGATCCGCGTCTTTTCCATCGCCGGCTTGGCAACCCCGTCGTTCTGGCTTGCCGTTCTGTTGATCCTGCTGTTCTCTTCCTACCTTAAGGTGCTCCCGGCATCGGGTGCTCTGCCTCACTTCACCACGAATCCGGCTGGTTATCTGGGCCGCATGATTATGCCCGCCATCGCCTTGGCATTTCCGCTGACGGGCCAGATGACTCGTATCGTGCGTACCGCCATGGTCGAGGAGCTCGACAAGGACTATGTCCGTATGGCTCGCGGTGCCGGCGTTCCCGAGAAGGTCGTCGTCGGTATCAACGTTCTTCGCAATGCGCTGATCACCCCGGTCACCACCCTCGGTCTTAAGATCGGTTACCTCATGGGCGGCGCCGTCGTCATCGAGGTTATCTTCAACCTCCCCGGCATGGGCACCGCGATTCTGCAGGGCGTTCAGGGCAACGAGGCGAACCTGGTTCAGGGCGTCGTTATCGTCGTTGCTCTTGCCTTCATCATCATCAACATCGTGGTTGACATGCTCTACCTGCTCATCAACCCGCGCATCAGGACGGTGTAGATTATGGTAAAGATTCGAGAGAAGCAAACCGAGCAGCTCGAGAAGGCTGCCTCCAAGGGGCTCAAGCTCGGTGGCTGGAAGAAGATGACGCTGTCTTCTAAGATTGCCGCCGTCGTGCTGGTGCTGGTCGCCCTGACTGCGATTCTGGCGCCCCTTCTTGCCCCCTATAGCCCGGTCGAGATCTTTACGGCTCGCCAGGCTCCCGGCAACGGATTTATCTTCGGTACCGACGATAAGGGTCGCGACATTCTGTCGCGCATGCTCTACGGTGGTCGTTACTCGCTGATTATCGGCTTTGGCGCCACTGCCATGGCTCTGGTCTGCGGCTCGGTCGTGGGCGCCCTTGCGGCGGTTTCGCGCAAGGCCGTTTCCGAGACGATCATGCGTATCCTGGACATCATCATGTCCATCCCGGGCATCGCCCTCGCGGCCGTCTTCGTCTCCATCCTGGGCAACTCCGTGCCGTCGATCATCTTCGCCATCGGCTTTATGTACACTCCGCAGATTGCCCGTATCGTGCGCGCCAACATCGTGTCCGAGTACGGCGAGGACTATGTCCGCGCGGTCATCGTTTCCGGCGCCAAGGCTCCGTGGATTTTGATCAAGCATGTTCTGCGTAACTGCATCGCCCCGATCATGGTCTTCACCGTTACCCTGGTCGCCGACGCCATCATCTTCGAGGCCTCGCTGACCTTCATCGGCGCTGGTATCCAGGAGCCCACCGCTACCTGGGGCAACATCCTCGCCGACGCCCGCGGCGGCGTGCTCGCCGGCCGTTGGTGGCAGGCGCTGTTCCCGGGCCTGGCCATCATGATCACCTGCCTGGCGCTCAACATCCTCTCCGAGGGCATTACCGACGCCATGGCCGCTGCTCCCTCCGCCGCCCTGGATCCGACCGATTCCTCCAAGCGTCGCGAGGCCGACCTGCTGGTCTCCGACCCCGTTCGCGCCTACAAGGAGCAGGCCCAGTCCCTCTCCGCTCGCCTTGGCGCCCTGCGCGATGTCGAGCTCAAGCGTGACGATCGCCATGTGCCCGACGAGTCTGTCGAACCGATTCTCTCGGTCCGTGACTTCTGCATTCAGTTTGAGCATCACGGCGATATCAACGTCGTCGACCATGTCAACTTTGACGTCCGTCCTGGTCAGACCATGGGCCTGGTGGGCGAGTCCGGTTGCGGTAAGTCCATCACCACGCTGGCCATCATGGGCCTGACCGACGATGACGAGCACCTTTCCGGCGAGGTCCTTTGGGAGGGCCGCGACCTGCTCAAGATGAGCAAGAAGGAGTGGTTCGGCCTGCGCGGTACCGATATCGCTATGGTCTATCAGGACGCCCTGTCCTCGCTCAACCCCTCCATGCTCATCTCTGCCCAGATGAAGCGGCTCACCAAGCGCGGCGGCACCCGCAGCGCCGAGGAA
>URUW01000085.1 GCA_900551205.1 uncultured Collinsella sp.
CCACCGCGAGCGTTCCCGACACGTAGATCCCGCACTGCGAGCCCGTGGCCACCAGCGACCCGGTCCTGCGGAGCGTCAGATCGCCCCACACCTCCATGCCGCAACGCGAGATGTCCACGTCGGGCGCGCTCGTCTCGACAACGGTGTTCTGCCCGGTCAGCGTCACCACCAGGTCGTCGTCGGCGCCGATGGCCTCGCCCGTGTAGCCGTTAAGCTCCAGGTGGTCGGCATCGGTCCAGGCCCACCCGGGGCCCGACGCGCCCGGCTCGTAGTACATGGCGCCCGCAATGAACAGGCTGTCCGCGCCCGCGGCATAAGAAGGCCCGCCCAGCAAAACGCATAGGCAGGCCATGGCAGTAAACAGGATGTAGTGACGGCTAGTGTGGAACGCGGCAGCAAACATAACCGCTCCGATCTTCGCAAGAGCCAATGGAAACTGCACCAGAAAACTACCTGGTAGCAGCGGTTATTAGTGTAGCGAGATCAAAGCACAAACAAAGGAAATACCCGTGAGCATCACCAGAAATTAGGTGTAAATCGTTTTGCCAGTCGGTGAAAGGAAGATTCACGTTAGGCAAATATGCCGACCGCTGATTCCAAAATTAGCAGCACAGGGAAATTGACAATATCAAGTTACCAAAACCTTTCCTCAATGACGCCCCATGTCGTGTCCTCGCAAGTTGGATACCGTTGTAGCAACACCTTAGTAATCGGGTAAATAGTTGAGAAGCTATTCACGCAGTTCACTACGATTGAAGGATTTAAATAATGCACCAACTAATAATTCTTGGAAATGGATTCGACTTGACCTGCGGACTGAAGTCAAAGTTCTCAGATTTTTATCGCAATAGGATGAACGGAGCATGCTCAATTGAATCGATCCCTAAGGACGAAAGAAATGTTTGGGATGTCATTCTTTCTGAAATCGGTGAAAACGACCCATTGTGGTGCAATATAGAAAGCCTTATTTCAGCGTATGTGTTCCATGATGACGATTTGGGTTCAAGATTGGACCACATGTATGAGCAACTGGTGTGGACAATTGATCCGTCAAAACCAAATGAACATCCAGATAACGCCGTATACAATTACGTTTCAACTAGTCTGGGTAAGGAAAACGTTTCCCAGGATGAGCTCACCCATTTCCTTCTAACCTCACTAAAAGATTACGAGCACATCTTTGCGAGCTATCTAGAAAAACAAGTCGATAATAACAATAAATACAGGGAAAAGGCTGTGGAGTATTATGCAGCCATTCGCAATGCCTGCATTAATAAGGCCCAGCAAAAGAACTATGAAACATCTATCTTAAACTTTAACTATACAACCCCATTAAAATCGGAAAATCAGCGGCTGGGAATTGTTGCTGCCCGGAATATTCATGGCTCACTGGACAGAACGGACACAATATTTGGCATTGACGGAAAAGACGTCGCTGAAGACCATCCGGCGGTGCCGTTTACAAAAACATATAGGCTTATGTCATTAGTGCCATACGAAAGCGAAACTGCAAAACTCTGCGACAGCAATACCCGTTTCATCAAGATATTCGGACACTCGCTTTCTCGGGCTGACTATTCCTACTTCCAATCGATTTTTGACACCGTCAATCTATACGGTGGAGTTACTAAGCTTGTATTTCTATACAAAAAATATCCAAACAAGTCAGATAAAACAGTTGATGAGCAGGCAATTCGCGAAGATCTGTACTCACGCATATCGCATCTTCTGTATGAGTATGGAAGCACACTCGACAATAAAGACCATGGAAAGAATCTCATGCATAAACTTCTTCTAGAGCAAAGGTTGCTCATTAAAGACGTTGACGAGAATATATCGGTCTTACCTTCCAATATATATTTGCTTTAACACCTAATCCAGATTCGGCTCCCTGAGGTGGTAATTGAAGAGTAGGACCGGAGAACGTACGTACATCTATAAAAGCGTAATCAAAGGCTAATGGGACTTGTTTAACCAAAAGAGGGTGTATCGGTTTGCGCCGATACACCCTCTTTTCAATAATTGGATTTATGCACAAGGACAGAGTCGCCGCAGCCGTCAGCTCTCCCCTATTCCCTCTTAAACAGATCCCTCGTGTACACCTTGTCCGCCACGTCCGTGAGCTCGTCGCTCCAGCGGTTGGCGACGATCACGTCGCAGCCGGCCTTGAAGGCCTCCAGGTCATGGGTCACCTCGGAGCCGAAGAACTCCGGCGCGTCCAGCGTGGGCTCGTAGACCACCACGGGCACGCCCTTGGCCTTCACGCGCTTCATGACGCCCTGGATGGAGCTCGCAATCCTAGCCTTGTCCTCCTGCTCGGCCTCGAGCTTGCAGATCTTGTTGTTCACCGTCTCGGGCTTCCAGCGCGAGCGTTCGGGCCACGCGGCGAGCTTCGCCTGCCTCTGGGTTCTGCTCGCAACGCGCTCGTGGCAGTATGTCTCGTGACGCGGGTTCGCCAGCGGCTCGTCGGCGTCCAAGCGTCACCTCCAATCAATCGCGCCCCGCCGCGAAAAGCGGGGAGCCGCCCCGGAGGGCGGCCCTGATTAGTCGTAGGTGTTTCCGCTTCCTGCTAGTTGTAAGCTGGCATAGGGATGAAGAATCTCGCGAAGACCGCGGCGGCGAGGAAGACGAGGGCGATGAAGTTTGCGATCTTCACGATCTTGGCCAGGTCAGGGCATTCAACTCTGGTCACCTTTCCCAGGAACGAGAGCAGGATCGCTATCGTGTCGAATAGGAATACTCCTATCACTGTCGCCATCGCGCATAGCCTGTAGATGCTCGCCCTGTCGATGCTCTGCAGGATGGATGAGGAGAAGGTCAGGCCCGCGACGAAGGCGACGACGATGCCGGTGAACACGCCGAGGACGGACACGTTTTCACGCTGCGCCTCTCTCTTTTCCTCCTCAATTCGCTTCAGCGAGTCATCTTCCAGACGTTTGATTTCGCTTTCCGTCTTTTCCTGCTGCTCTTTGATTTGCTCGTCGAGTTGCGTGCTCCTTTCCTCGAAGGAGCACATCATCTTCATCTGCTCCGTGTAGTGGAGTAGGCGCGTCTTCTCAAGCTCGATGTGGTCGCACAGCTTACGTACACTATCGGCCTGCTCCGAGCGGGGTCGGTCTTCCAGCATGCTTGTCAGGACCTTGCCCATGTTGTCGGCCAAGCGGCTTACGGGGTATGGGACGTTCGTCGGGTCGAGCTCGCAATCCTTGTAGTCAAACACGACGTTGCAGACGTCCGAGTATCTATGGCGGAACTTCACCTGCCCGCCGTACAGCTTTTCGAAGAAGGCCTTGACGTCGGCGATGTTTTCATCCGAGAGGGAGAGGCCTGGGTCGTCGGACGCTAAGGTTTCCAGAAGTTTGGTCAGCGCATCCCTTTTCTGTGTCTCATCGGAGTCCGCCTCGACGTCGGGAACAATGAGCATCGATTTCTCAAGATAGTCGCCGTTTGCGGCTTGGAGAACGCTCGTCAGAATCTCAAGGGCTCTTTTCATGCCGGCGGGCACTTCTTGATTCTCAGCCATTCTGGTCCGCCTTTGCGGCCGCGACGATGAGACCGTTTGGGATGATTCCCTTGTCTTGTCCGCGCCTATTGTAGACCTCATCCCACGGGGACCCCTTCGCATGGGAGACCCGTACGAGGTTCCAGGGAGAAAGTCCTCGCAGTTTTTCGATGATGGTGTTGATGAAATCTTCCTGCTCGTCGTTCTCGAAGCGGACTGCGTCAGGGAAAATCATCTTTATGGGCGAACCGCCGAACTCGGAGAACTTGACGTATACGTCGCGGATGACCGGGCCGTACTGCCATGCCTCGAACGTGTCGTCGAACAGGGGCGAGTCGTACCCCTTGATGAAAGTTAGTTGCAAGAAGTACAGCATCTTCTGTAGCTGTAGGTTGCTGACCGGCTTGTTGTCTTTATAGCATTTGTCAACTACGTATTTGGCGATTCCCATGGCGGTGTAGCTTGCGGTCGTGTTCATAATCTCCTCCTTTTGCCCATCATACCAGTGATGTGCTCCCCATCTGCGCGTATCGCGATAAAAGCATCTCAGCTCGCCCGGACAAAAAACGGACGGCCCGGACGGCCCCTCCAACGGGGGGGTTTCGGTCTCGGACGCGCCCCCTAGTCTTCCACGGCCCCGGCACCAGGGACGACCGGCACGAGCGGCAGAAACGCCACGAGCACGAGCGCCGTGACCGCAATGCCCAACGCCCATTTCACGTCTTCGCCCATCACTTCACATCCTTCCGCTCGAACCTGCAGAAGCGCCCACATGCGGCCAAGGTCGCTACCGCGTATCTCGCGGTCGCAGCACCCCCCCCCGCTGATGGCGCGGGCGCGCTCCCTGTACACGCCGTCCACGCGTGCCGCTGCGGCGAGCCTGGTTCTGCAGTCGGCGAGCCCGGACTCGAGCTCCCAGCTCGTCACCGATCAGATCGGGGGGGTCTGCCCCAAGGCCGCCGAGGTGCTCGAGAAGGCCGAGGCCGACGCCCTGGGCTACCTGGACTTCCCCTGCGAGCACCACGTCAGCCTGCGCACCAAGAATGTGCAGGAGCGCACCGACCGCGAGCTCAAGCGCCGCAGCCGCGTCATACAGGTGTTCCCGAGCAGGAAGTAGCCCATCAGGATGATGGGCGCCGTGTTCGCCGAGATGGACAAGGAGTGGGTCGGCCGCCGCTGGTTCAACGACGACTCCATCGGCAGGGCCGTCGAGGGCGCCGTCGCCGAGCACGTGGCCAGGTTCATCGCGCTCGTCGTGGCCGACAGCCCGATTCCCGGCGGGAAGGCGGCGTGACATACGCTAGGATGACGGCATTCTAGGCGATTCTCGGTTCCTCGGGTCGACTCCGGCTACCCTTGAGAACCGAGACCTACACCAACGATCGCGACACTACCGCACGCTTCGTGCCATCTGGATTGTTTTGGAAAAGAAAACGCCTCATGCTAGGCGCGTACAGGCTCTTCGTGTCAACGTGTATCAGCCTACCATGGAGCGGCGTTGCAGTGCGGCATGGAACGGCGTAGCAAAACTGATGCAATAATCAGCGAATAATCACAAGACCGGAATGGGGCCATGGCGACCTTCTTCAAAGGAGAAGGCCGCCATGGCAAGTCGAAATTCAACTCAGGGATTACTGAGCTCTTCGGAGAGAGTTCACATTCCGAAGACCTAAAGTATCAGTTCGTTAATGTGACCCTTGGAAACTTTCAAGAGTTGTTCAACGCGGTAGACAGATTGCTCGACGAGAGAGGCATCGTTCTGTCTGCCTAATATTATCCTATTGCTTTGTATGTAGCAGGACGGCCATCAGGCAATTATGCACGATGGCCGTCCATTCTATTAACTCCGTGCCTCAAGACGCGGCTCAATCCTGAGCTTGATTGGCTGCAAGTTGCGATACTCCTGGAGCGTACTGTTGTAAAGACTGCCATTGTAGCCTGGAGCATCGACCGTCACGACCGCATAGTAACGAGTGAGCGCATCGGGATCGTTATTATTACGGAATAAGGATTGGAGCGTCAGCTTCGGGTCATACAATGAGCTTGATTTCATGCGCTGTGTCCTGCTAATGACACTGTCCCACTTCATATCGTTGGCTCGTAACTCTGACTCTTCCCAGTACTTCTTTGCAGGCTTGCTCACCGGCAAGAGGTGTAGCCCTGCAGTTCAAGTTCAGCTGCCTTGATACGCCCCTCCTCGGTGGCGAGATTCACCGTATGCCTATAGCTTGTACCTTTGAGCGAGTACGTGTATTTGTTGGCATGAGGAATGAGGGTATCTACTATGCAGCTTGAGGTGTATGCATCCGAATCATTGGGATTCGTTTCGCAGACTGCAACGATGGTCCAGCTGATTGTGATAAGCCCCTTCGCCGACTCGATGCCGGGGGCAAATATCGGCAGCGAGACAAGCTGCTTAGGTCTGAGCATGCCTTGATATAGCGTGGTGACGCGGTTGTCGTCACAGCTCAGACAACTCGATGGATCATCTGGAGCAATGCCGAAACCGTACTCTTCTCGAACAAAGCTATCACTGTGCTTCGAATTGTGGAGGACCAGAGCCCGGGCGAGATGCTGTGAGATATCCTCGCTTCGCGACATCATTCTGCCAAGCTTGTGGACGAGTAAAGGAGATGCAAAGCTGGTACCCGCGCTTGCGCCTAAAGCATTTCCGCTTGAGGCAACCACCACGAATGGCTTGTTGATGTCCCCTCCATACTCAAGGAGGTCGGGCTTGATTTTGGCACCCTCTCTTCCCGGACCAACACAGCTATACGGAGCGCGTGCCTTCGTACCATCAGGCAATATACAAAACGCGCCAACTCCGATGCCGTTGACCAGATCCGCTGGTGACTGCACACGATTATCTGGGCTTGGCAAATCGCCGTCATTGCCGGCCGCAATGCAAAAGAGGGGCGGCTCGGCATCGCGGTTGTACGACAGCACATCAAGCGCATAAGTGAAGCGGCTGATGTCATCGTCGAGAAAGGGGCCAGCGGGGCCAAATGAGAGATTATACAGTTGGATGTCAGGATTATGCCCGACTACGTACTCGATAGCGTCGATCGATTCGTAGAGGTCAATGTCGATGGGATCGCTCGGTGGCAGCACTCGAAAGCTCTCAACCTTCACCTCGGGCGCAGGAAGGACGTCACTAGCTCCCTTACCAGAAAGCTCGCCATGCAGCACGGCTCCGCATACACCCGTTCCATGGTCGATGCCGTCTTGGTCGGGCAGCGATGCAACGGCATCATGCGCATTGACATAGCCGGAGAGGAGCGGGACATTGGGATTGCATCCACCATCGAAGACGCCGACGGTCACAGGTGGGACATTCTGGGCCGCAGCAACCTGCGGTGCTGGTGCGCTCATCGCGCTCCGTATCGGCTCGAAGGCGATTCTTCCCATCGGGTGAACCGTGCGCAGCGGGTTGATTCTCGCTGCTGCCATAGTAGCTTCCCTGCTCAACTGTGCGGCGATGAATGTAACGCCGTCTTTGTATGACCGTACCTCGATTTCGTCACGACCGAGTCCTGCTGCCTTGCAGAACAGGTCTACGGCATCCTCGGCGCTTTCTTGGAGCGGATGAAGCACGGCTTCGACCAGGCCCTCTTTCCATTCCGCATCGAAGCCAAGTATCTTTTCGCCCGGCTCAAGCAGGTCGAAGGAACGGATGGACATTACCTCGTTGCGCCATGCGTCCGATTCGTTTGACCCGGTGCGAAGCGCGTTTTCAAAATCGGCAAGACCCTTTGAGGTCGTGCGCAGGAAGTAGAGCTTTGCGAACTCGAGCTGCTCTCCTGCATCTTC